>JASHXX010000114.1 GCA_030043335.1 Xanthobacteraceae bacterium | reverse complement strand
CGGCGGGCATTGCCTTCGAAAATCTTGCGACGGTCGGCGTCGCCAAGCGCCGGCGCCTCCTCGATGTAGCGCCTGGTGTCGTCGAAATTGAACCCGGTCTTCGGGTCGACGCCCTTGACCGCGCCGACCATCTCGGAGGCGAACAGGATGTTGTCGACCGGCACCACTTCGGCGAGCAGGTTGACGCCCGGCTGATGGTAGACGCAGGTGTCGAAGAAGATGTTGTTCTTGATGATCTCGACGAGTTCGGGCCGGCCGTTGTTGAGCGCCAGCCCGCGAAACCGGCCCCAATGGAACGGCACCGCGCCGCCGCCATGCGGGATGATCAGCTTGAGGGTCGGGAAATCCCTGAACAGGCCGGAGAGAATGAGCTGCATGAACGCCATAGTGTCGGCGTTGAGGTAATACGAGCCGGTGGTGTGCATCGCCGGATTGCAGCAGCCGGAGACGTGGATCATCGCCGGCACGTCGAGTTCGACCATCTTCTCGTAGAACGGATACCACCATTTGTCGGTGAGCGGCGGCGAGTTGAAGTAGCCGCCCGAGGGATCGGGGTTGAGATTGCATCCGATGAAGCCGAGCTGCGTGACGCAGCGCTCGAGCTCGGCGGCGGAGTTCTTCGGCGGCACTCCCGGCGACTGCGGCAACTGGCACACGCCGACGAAGTTCGCGGGATAGAGCGTGCAGACGCGGTGGATGAGATCGTTGCAGACCTGCGACCATTCGCGGCTAACGCCCTCGTCGCCGACGTGGTGGCCCATGCCCGAGGCGCGCGGCGAGAAGATGGTGAGATCGGTGCCGCGCTCGCGCTGCAGCTTGAGCTGTGCCCCTTCGAGGCTCTCCCTGATCTCGTCGTCGGTGATCTTCAGCGAGGACCGCAACGGCAGCGCGGTCTTGTTCTCGACCGCGCTGACCTGCTGCTCGCGAAAGCGCTTCAGGTCGCGGGGCTCGGTGGTGTAGTGGCCGTGGCAATCGATGATCATGAGCGCGTCGCCGCAAAGTTCCGGGCGCAAATGCTACGGGCCGCCGGGCGATTGTCAAACCGGCGACGCGGCGGGAGCGGTTTGTTCCTTCACGGGGTCGCGCTATTGGCTGCCGCCCGGCAGGGTGCGTAGCCACCCCGCGATCGCGTCGAGCGCGGCCGGCTCGGAGAAAATGCCGAAATGGCTGATGCCCGGCATGGTCGTGATCTGCGCCTGTGGATCGTCGGCGGTGAACACCGCGCGCAAGCCGTCGGCATCGACGGCTTCGTCGTTGGCGCCGACCAGCGCCAGCGTCTGCGCGCCGAGCGCGCGGATGTCGCCCTGGTAGTAGGCACGCGGATGGTAGGAGACATTGAGCCGGTATGAATAAGACAGCGTCTCGGTACCGTCCCAGAACTGCGGCGGCTTGTTGAATTCGATCAGCGGCAGGCCGTTGAAGCCGTGAATGCCGATGGCGTTGAGCGCCACGAGCCCGAACAGACGCTTGAAATTCAGATTGGCCCAGCCGTCGGCATTGCCGCCGCGCACCGACGGCGCGCGCGGGATAATGGGGGCGAGGAGGAGATAGCTCGATACTCCGGCCGCGTCGTGCCCGCCGCCGGCGAAGCGGATCGCAAGCCCGCCGCCGCTCGAATGCCCGCCCAAGGTGATCGGGCCGGTGCGGCGTTCTGCGCGCAGATAAGCGATCAGGTCGACGAGGTCGTTTTCCAACTGGCCGACATAGTCGACATCGCCGCGCCGACGGCCCGACAGATAGTGCCCGCGCAGATTGGGCAGCACCACTTTCGCCGCGCCCTTGCTGCTGACGGCGGCGGCGAGTGCGTGATAGCCGCCGCCATGATAGGACGACCCGTGGATGAAAATGAGAATGCGATCGGCGGTCGAATCGTAGAACCGATAGGCCAGTTGCTCGCCGTCGCGCGCCGGGTAGCGCTGCAAATCCGGCATGCCCGCGGCGGGAATTTGTTGTCGCGACGCGAAATCGAAGACGTCCCGCGGCTCCAGCATCGGCGGCGGCGGTGAAGCCGCAAGCGCAAGGGCGACAACGACGGCAAGCACGAACAGCCCGATGATCGCGGCCGCTGCGAAAAGAAGCACTTTCACGACCTCGCCACCAGTCTTGCCGCGGCGCTGCAAAATCGCGCCGCGATCGCTCACGTTCGCCGGCGGAAGCAACACTAGCATGACGCCGACGGTCGTCGGAACGCGGCCGAGGGGTCGCGGCCCGAGCGGCGGATGGTCTAGGATGAAGCCGCAATCAGGGGAGGGAGGGCATGGCCGAGATTCCGCGGCTCAACGGCGTAATCCGCGCGCTCGAAGCGGGCCAGCACGCGATGACGTGCTTCACGCCCGCCGAGATCGGTAGCGCGGTGGCGATGAGCGCCTCGAAATTCGACGGCTGCGTGTTCGAGATGGAGCATCAGCCCTGGGACAGCGGGCAGCTGCGCGACTGCCTGCAATACATGCTCAACCGCGCCGAGATCGCCAAGACCGGCTCGCTCGCGCCCGGCGTAACGCCGATGGCGCGGGTGCCGGTGAACGGCGCGGAGATGGCGCAGTGGCAGGCGAAGCAGGCGCTCGACCTCGGCTGCTACGGCATCGTGTTTCCGCATATTTCGACCGTCGAGGAGGCGGCCAACGCGGTCGGCGCCTGCCGCTATCCGCGGCTCAAGAGCGTCGCCGATTACCAGCCGGTCGGCCTCCGCGGCGACGGCCCGGCCATTGCCGTGCGCTATTGGGGTCTCAGCCAGCAGGAGTACTATCAGCGCGCCGATGTGTGGCCGCTCAATCCGCACGGCGAGATCTTCTGCGTCCTGCAGATCGAGGATACGCGCGGGGTCGAGAACCTCGACGCCATGCTCAAGAACGTGTCGGGCATCGGCGCCATCCTGATCGGCGAGGGCGACCTGTCACAGGAGCTCGGCCATCCGCGGCAATACGAGCACAACACCGTGCTCGAATGGATGAAGCGCGTGGTCGACACCTGCAAGAAGCACAATGTCGTCGTCGGTCACCCGCATGTTGAGGAGCGCAATGTCGAGCGCGTGGTCAAGGAAGGCTACCGCCTGTTGATGTGCGCGCCGGTGCAGAGCTTCGGCCACCTCGAGGCGGCGAGGCGGCAGACGGGGCGCGGGTAACTTCTTCCGCCCCCGCGGAGCGCAGCGAAGCGGAGGAGCGGGACCACGCGGAGCGTGATGGAGGG
>JASHXX010000113.1 GCA_030043335.1 Xanthobacteraceae bacterium | reverse complement strand
GCTATCAGGCGCGCTTCATGGACGTCTTTCGCAAATTCGAAGGGCGCTTGCTCGCCGCCTACGAGCACCCGATGGTCCTCGAGGGACATTGGCAGCGAACAAAGTGGTCCTGCTCTCGTTTCCCGACGAGAGCGCGTGCCGACGCTTTGCCGATTCGCTCGAATATCAGGAGATCTCGCGCGATCGCCACGCTGGCGCCGACACCTTGAGTCTCCTCGTGCACGGGATTCCAGCGGGCCAGGTCTAAGGGTCCGAGTCGGCTGCTTTGTCCCTTTGCTTCCGTGGATTAGCATCCTGGAAGCAATATATAGATTCATACCGGTTGAGAGTTGCCGGTCGAGCATTGCGGAGCAGGCCATGAATGCAGCCGACCTTCCCGCCCGCGAGGCGATGGAGTTCGATGTCGTCGTCGTCGGCGCCGGACCGGCCGGGCTTGCCGCCGCGATCAGGCTCAAGCAGCTCGCGGCGGAGAAATCCGTCGTCGTGGTCGAGAAGGGCTCCGAGGTCGGCGCGCATATTCTCTCCGGCGCGGTGATCGATCCGGTCGGGCTCGACCGGCTTATTCCGGAATGGCCCAGCGAGGATGAACCGCCGCGCACTCCGGTCACCGCCGACCGCTTCTATTTTCTTGGCCAGTCCGGCGCGGTCCGCGCGCCGAACCTGCTGATGCCGCCGCTGATGAGCAATCACGGCAACTTCATCGTCTCGCTCGGTGACGTCTGCCGCTACCTCGCGCGCAAGGCGGAGGCGCTGGGGGTCGAGATCTATCCGGGCTTTGCCGCCGCCGAGCTGCTGTTCGAGGGCCAGGCGGTCGCCGGCGTCGCCACCGGCGACATGGGTGTCGGCAAGGACGGCCATCACAAGCCGGGCTTCACCCGCGGCATGGAGCTGCGCGCCAAATACACGCTCCTCGCCGAAGGCGCGCGCGGCAGCCTTTCGAAGATCCTGATCGAGCGCTTCGGGCTCGCCAAGAACCGCGAGCCGCAGAAATTCGGCATCGGCCTCAAGGAGCTCTGGCAGGTCGCGCCGCAAAAGCACCAAAGCGGCCTGGTCCAGCACACCATGGGCTGGCCGCTCGGCAATAGTACCGGCGGCGGCTCGTTCCTCTACCATTTCGGCGATAATCTCGTTTCGGTCGGGTTTGTCGTCCACCTCAATTACGCCAATCCCTATCTGTCGCCGTTCGAGGAATTCCAGCGCTTCAAGACGCATCCGCTGGTGCGCGATACCTTCGAGGGCGGCAAGCGGATCTGCTACGGCGCCCGCGCCCTCACCGAGGGCGGCTGGCAGTCGGTGCCGAAGCTCGCCTTTCCGGGCGGCGCGCTGATCGGCTGCGCCGCGGGCTTCATGAATGTGCCGCGGATCAAGGGCAGCCACAACGCCATGCTCTCCGGCATGCTCGCCGCCGAGCATGTCGCCGCCGCGCTGGCCGCCGGCCGCGCCCATGACGAGCTTTCGGGCTACGAGGATGCCTGGCGCAACTCGGCGATCGGGCACGATCTATGGCGCGTGCGCAACGCCAAGCCGCTGTGGTCGAAGCTCGGCACGCTTGCCGGCGTCGCCGGCGGCTGGTTCGACATGTGGACCAACACGCTCGGCTTCTCGCTCATCGGCACGCTCGGCCACGGCAAACCGGATTCGGAAACGCTCAAGCCGGCGGCGCAGTGCCGGTCGATCGTCTACCCGAAGCCCGACGGCAAGCTCACCTTCGACCGGCTGTCTTCGGTCTACCTCTCAAACACCAATCACGAGGAAGACCAGCCGGTGCACCTCCACGTGCGCGACGCCGCGCTGCAGAAATCCTCCGAGCACGACGTCTATGCCGGGCCGTCGGCGCGCTATTGCCCGGCCGGCGTCTATGAATGGGTCGAGGAGGCCAGCGCGCCGCGCTTCGTCATCAATGCGCAGAACTGCGTCCACTGCAAAACCTGCGACATCAAGGACCCGAACCGCAACATCACCTGGGTGCAGCCCGAGGGCGGCGGCGGGCCGAACTATCCGAATATGTGACGGTTAGTCGTCGCCCGCGCAACCTGCCGCGATTTCGCCGCCGTTGCCGCCTAAGCCACCGCCGGTCATTGCGACCGGATCAAGCCGGGTCCTTTCAATTTCCAATCGATGGAGCCGGCAGAATGAGCCGAATTCCGGATGCACCATAGCGCAGGGTGGCGTGACGCCTGGCGTCCTTGCGGACCCAAGCCAAACAGTCCATTCTCGCCGCCGTTTCCGGGGCCCGATTCTCGCTTGCCGATGGAGATCTCGTGACTAAGTCGCTCGTGTCCTGGCACGCCGCCGCTGCCGGCCTTGGTGCCGCTGTCATTTTCAGCCTGCCCTCGGCGCTCGCCGCGCAGGCGCCGACGCCGCAGGAACTCATTCACGACAGCGTCTCCGGCAGCTACCTGGCGGCGCGCCATGCCGGTCTGGAGCGCGATTCCGCGACCGCCGCGGCCTATTACCGCAATGTGCTCAAGGCCGATCCGCGCAATGCCGATCTCCTCGGCCGCGCCTTCCTCTCGGTGCTGGCCGACGGCGACGTCGAGGAGGCCGGCAAGCTCGCCGACCGGCTCGTTCAGATCGATCACACTGACCGCGTCGCGCGCCTCGTCATCGGCGTGCGCGCGCTCAAGCAGAAGCAATATTCCGCCGCCAAGCAGAACTTCAGCCAATCGGTGCGCGGCCCGGTGACCGATCTCGCCGCGGCGCTGCTGTCGGCCTGGGCGCTCGCCGGCGGCGGCGATACCCGCGGCGCGCTCGACACGCTCGACCGCCTCGCCGGCCCCGATTGGTACGGCATCTTCAAGGACCTGCATGGCGGCATGATCCTCGACATCGCCAACAACAAGAAGGACGCCGGCAAGCGCTTGGAGCACGCCTATCGGGTCGACCCAGCGGCGGTGCGCACCGTCGAGGCCTATGGCCGCTTCCTCTCGCGCAATGCCGGCAAGGACGACGCGCTGAAGATCTATCAAGCGTTCGACAAGGCGGTTCCCGATCATCCGCTCGTCGTTCAGGAGATGAAGGAGGTCACCGCCAGCGAGCGGCTGCCGCCGCTCGTCGAGACGCCGCAGGGCGGCGCCGCCGAGGCGCTGTACGGCATCGGCGCCTCGATCGGCCGCCGCGGCGGCGAGGATTTGGCGCTGATCTATCTGCAGCTCGCGCTCTATCTCGAGCCGGGGCACCCGATGGCGCTGCTCTCGCTCGCCGATCTCTACGAGGCGCTGAAGAAGCCCGACCTCGCAATCAAGGTCTATGACCGCATCTCGCCGTCCTCGCCGCTCAAGCGCAACGCCGACATTCAGGTCGCCTCCGATCTCGACACGCTCGATCGCACCGACGAGGCCAAGAAGCGGCTCGAGCCGCTGATCGCCGAGCATCCGAAGGACACCGAGGCAATCCTGGCGCTCGGCAACATCCTGCGCGCGCGCAAGCAATTCGCCGAGTGCGCCGACGTTTACGCCAAGGCGATCGCCAATCTGGCGCGGCCGGAGAAGGCGAACTGGGTGATGTTCTATTTCCGCGGCATCTGCTACGAGCGCTCCAAACAGTGGCCGAAAGCCGAAGCCGATCTGAAGCAGGCGCTGGCGCTGTTTCCCGACCAGCCGCTGGTGCTCAACTATCTCGGCTATTCCTGGATAGACCAGGGCACCAAACTCGACGAAGGCATGAACATGATCCGCCGCGCCGTCGAGCAGCGGCCGGACGACGGCTACATCGTCGACTCGCTCGGCTGGGCCTATTTCCGTATCGGCAACTACGACGAAGCGGTGAAGAATCTGGAGCGCGCGGTCGAGCTCAAGCCCGACGATCCGACCATCAACGATCACCTCGGCGACGCCTATTGGCACGTCGGCCGCGTTCTCGAGGCCCACTTCCAGTGGTCGCACGCCAAGGATCTTAATCCGGAGCCGGAAGACCTGCCGAAGATCGAGCAGAAGCTTAAGGAAGGCCTGCCCGACGACACCTCTTCCGCAGCCGACGCTGCCAAGGCGAAGAAGGCCGGCAGCGGCGGGTAGGGTGTCCTTGCCGCTCCCGCTGGTCGAGTACGCCCCGGCCAAAGTCAATCTCACGCTGCGGGTCATCGGCCGCCGCGCCGACGGCTACCATGAGCTCGAAAGCCTGGTGGCGTTCGCCGACATTGGCGATCGCTTGAGGCTGGCGCCCGGCGCCGAGCTCGCGCTCGCGGTATCAGGACCGAATGCGGCGCAGTCCGGCGGCAGCGCCGACAATCTCGTGCTCAAGGCCGCGCGCGCGCTTGCCGCGCTCATCCCCGGCCTCACGCTTGGTGCGTTCGAGCTGGAAAAGAACCTGCCGGTCGCGGCCGGGATCGGCGGCGGCTCGACCGACGCGGCGGCGGCGCTGCGCCTTCTCGCCCGCGCCAATGCCCTCGCAGCCGACGATCCGCGGCTCTACGCGGCGGCGCGCTCGACCGGCGCCGACGTGCCGGTCTGTGTCGCGCCGCGGCCTCGGCTGATGCACGGCATCGGCGAGAAGCTGTCGCTGCCGCTCGTTCTGCCGGCGTTGCCGGCGCTGCTGGTCAATCCCGGCGCCGCGCTTGCGACCAAGGACGTTTTCGCCTGCTGGGTGAAGGCGACCAAGCCCGCCGCGGCGTTCGATCACGCGGCGCTGTCGAAAGCGACGCGCTACGATGAGTTTTTGGAGCTTCTGAAGCCGCAGCCCAATGATCTCGAAGCCGCGGCCATTGCGCTCGCGCCGGTGATCGCCGAGGTGCTCGCCGCCTTGCGCGCGCTTCCCGGCTGCGGGCTTGCCCGCATGTCCGGCTCCGGCTCGACCTGTTTCGCGCTGTTTCCGTCAACGGCGGAGGCATCCGCGGCCGAAAAAATCCTCGGCGGCAGATATCCGCACTGGTGGGTGCGCGCCTGCGCGCTGGGCTAGTGCGCGTGGCTTAGGATAAGAGATCGCCCTCGGCACAAGCCGCGCCGCAATGGACCACGCGGCCTACACGCGGCGTGCCGCGTCTTACCACCGGCGCTGTTGCGTCGGTTGATAGTATTGGCCGGCCCGCGTGTTGGCGGGTTGGGAATTCCAATTGCGCTGGAAAAAGAAACCGTCGTTTCCCCAGTAGTTGCCGCTCGCAAGGGGGTCATCGACCGTAGGCCGGCGCATCAAGAAGCCGCCCTGGGGTTGGTTGTTGAGCACCGCGACGAACTCGGTGCGATAGTTGGTCTCGCGGCTCAGCGGCTCGTCCGAGACGATGATCGAGGATCGCGGCAATGCAGTCGGCGCGATGCGATCGAGCACATCCCGCG
>JASHXX010000112.1 GCA_030043335.1 Xanthobacteraceae bacterium | reverse complement strand
CGGTGTTCAGCCTCTATGGCGAGGTGCGCGCGCCGACCGATGCGATGATGGCGACGTTCGACGTCATCCTCGTCGACCTGCAGGATCTGGGCTGCCGCATCTACACCTTCATCACCACGCTGCGCGCCGTGCTGGAAGCGGCGGCAAAGCACAAAAAGGCGGTGTGGGTGCTGGACCGGCCCAACCCGGTCGGCCGGCCGGTCGAAGGTTTGCGGCTGCGCGCGGGTTGGCAAAGCTTTGTCGGCGCCGGACCGCTGCCGATGCGCCACGGGCTCACGCTCGGCGAGCTTGGCGGCTGGTTCGTGCAAACGCTCAAGCTCGACGTCGACTATCAGCTCATCGCGATGGAAGGCTGGCGGCCCGACGCCGCGCCCGGCTTCGGCTGGCCGCTCGGCGAACACGTCTGGGTCAACCCCAGCCCGAACGCGCCGAATCTGTGGATGGCGCGCGCCTATGCCGGCACGGTGATGCTCGAGGGCACCACGCTCTCGGAAGGGCGCGGCACGACGCGGCCGCTGGAGCTGTTCGGCGCGCCTGATCTCGATGCGCGCGCGGTCATCAAGGAAATGCAGGTGCTGGCGCCGCATTGGCTCGAAGGCTGCCGGCTGCGCGCGTGCTGGTTCGAGCCGACCTTCAACAAGCATGTCGGCAGGCTGTGCAACGGCGTGCAGATTCATACCGAAGGTCGCATCTACGATCACCAGGCGTTCAAGCCCTGGCGGCTCACGGCGCTCGCCTTCAAGGCGATCCGCCGGCTCTATCCCGCCTATCCGCTGTGGCGCGACTTCGCCTACGAATATGAATACGGCAAGCGCGCCATCGACGTCATCAATGGCGGGGAGCTGCTGCGCGAATGGGCCGACGATCCGCGCGCGACACCACAAGACCTCGACGCGCTGGCTACGCCGGACGAGCAGGCGTGGCTCAGCGAGCGGCAGGATTATTTGCGCTACTGACGGACTCTTTCTACGGCCGATCAGTCGATGATGGCGGCGTAAACGAGCTGCTTGACGAGCTTGCGATAGTAGGCTCGCGTCGGGCTAGGCGCCTGGCTCATATAGATGCCGACGAGCTGCTCTTTCGGGTCGATCCAGAAATAGGTGCCGGCATAGCCGGCCCACATGAACTCGCCCGCCGAGCCGGGGACGCCGGCAATGCCGCCGCCCTGGCGCACTGCAAATCCAAGCCCGAAGGTGTAGCCGGGCGTGCCGAGCAGAAGCTCGCCCGGCGTCACCGGCGCCGCGATCCGGGTGCCGAGATGATCGGAGGTCATCAGCGCGATCGTCGTGCGCGAGAGGACGCGCACGCCGTCAAGCTCGCCGCCATTGAGCAGCATTTGCGCGAAGCGCAGATAGTCCGCGGCCGTCGATACGCCGCCGGCGCCGCCGGAATCGTTCTTGGGCTCCGCCGCGACGTCGATCAGCTTGTTGGCCTGGCCGCTGGCGGCATCGACGGCAAGCGGCTGGGCGAGGCGGCCCATTTTGTCGCCGGGCACCCAGAACGCGGTGTCCTGCATCTTCAGCGGCTTGAACAGCCGCTCATCGAGAAAATCGGCGAGGCGCTTGCCCGAGGCCGCCTCGACCACGCGGCCGAGCAGATCGACCGCGAGGCTGTACTCCCAGACCGTGCCGGGCTGATGCGCGAGCGGCGCCTTGGCGAGCCGCTCGACTTCCTCGGCCGGCGTCAGATCGCGCGCGTCATAGTCGCGAACGCCCGGCTTATACAGTCCGGCCTTGGCGTAGGCGTCCTTGACCGGCGCGTTGGCGGTGATTTCCCCGTAGGCGAGGCCGGCGGTGTGCCGCAGCAGATCCTGCACCGTGATCTCGCGATCCGCGGGAACGGTGGTGTAGGTCACACGCGCGAATTCGCCGTCGGCGCGCGCGAGGCTTACTTGCTCGGTCTTGAACGCCGGCAGGAATTTCGAAACCGGATCGGTCAGCTCGATCTTGCCGTCCTCGACCAGCATCATGGCCGCGACCGAAACCAGCGGTTTGGTCATCGAATAGATGCGAAAGATCGAACCGAGCGCCATCGGCTTGCTTTCTTCCTTGTCCTGGAAGCCGGCTGCGTCGGCATAGATGACCTTGCCCTTGCGGGCGACCAAGACGACCGTGCCGGCGAGCTTGCCGTCGTCGATCTCGCGCTTGAGGACGTCGTGGATGCGGTCGAGCTTCGGCTTGGAAACGCCGACCTCGGCGGGCTGCGCCTGCGCCAGGCCCAGATTGACCTGCGACCAGGCCGCGGGCGCGGCAACGAGAAAAGCGCCGACGAGCGCGGCGACGAGCATCCAGCGTTTCATTGACAACCTCCCGGCCGGCTTTGCGTTACGCCCGGCTGCCGGGAGGCTTAGCACACTCCGCGATGATCCGCGCCGGTGCCGGCCGGGCGCTGCCCCAACCCGATTGGGGCAGTTGACCATCAGCAGTGCGTCGGCCTCAATACCTTGCATTCCCCGGCGTGCGCGGGAACGGGATGGCGTCGCGCACATTGGCGAGACCGGTGACGTAAGCGAGCGTGCGCTCGAAGCCGAGGCCGAAGCCGGCGTGGGGCACGGTGCCATAGCGGCGCAGATCGCGGTACCAGCCGTAATGCTCCTTGTCGATTGCGCGCTCGGCCATGCGCGCATCGAGCACGTCGAGCCGCTCCTCGCGCTGGCTGCCGCCGATGATCTCGCCGATCCCGGGCGCGAGCACGTCCATCGCCGCGACGGTTCTGCCGTCGTCGTTGACGCGCATGTAGAACGCCTTGATGTCCTTCGGGTAGTTCATCACGACCACCGGTTTCCTGGCGTGCTTCTCGGTGAGATAGCGCTCGTGCTCGGATTGCAGGTCGATGCCCCACTTGACCGGGAACTCGAATTTCTCGTGGGCCCGCTCGAGCACCGCGATCGCCTCGCCATAGTCCATGCGCACGAACTCGGAGGCGACAATGTTTTGCAGCTTCGCCACCAGCCCCTTCTCTATCCGCTCGTCGAAGAAGGCGAGATCCTCTTCTCTGTCCTTCAGCAGTGTCGCCAAGGTGAATTTCAGGAGCCGCTCGGCGAGCGTCGCATCGTCGGCGAGGTCGGCGAAGGCGATCTCTGGCTCGATCATCCAGAACTCGGCGAGGTGGCGGCTGGTGTTCGAGTTCTCGGCGCGGAAGGTCGGCCCGAAGGTATAGACCTTGCTGAGCGCGAGGCAATAGGCCTCGACATTGAGCTGACCCGAGACGGTGAGGAACGCCTCGCGGCCGAAGAAATCCTTGCCGTAGTCGATCGCGCCCTCGGGCGTGCGCGGCAGATTGGCGAGATCAAGCGTCGAGACGCGAAACAGCGCGCCGGCGCCCTCCGCGTCGGAGGAGGTGATGATCGGCGTGTTGACCCAGAAGAAGCCGTTGTCGTCGAAGAAACGATGGATCGCCTGCGCCAGCGTGTGCCGCACCCGCGTCGCCGCGCCGATCACGTTGGTGCGCGGCCGCAGATGCGCGACCTCGCGCAGAAACTCCATCGTATGCGGCTTCGGCTGGATCGGATAGCTGTCCGGATCCTCGACCCAGCCGATCACCTTGATCGCGCCGGCCTGCATCTCGAACGGCTGGCCCTTGGTCGGCGACGGCACGATCGTGCCGGTTGCCTCGACCGCGCAGCCGGCGGTGAGCTTCAAGATCTCCTCGGCGTAGTTGGCGAGCGCCGCCGGCGCGACCACCTGGAGGAGATGGAACGAGGATCCGTCGGAGAGGTGCACGAACGAGATGCCGGCCTTGGAGTCGCGGCGAGTGCGCACCCAGCCTCTGACCGTGACCGGCGCATCGCTCGGCGCCCGGCCGGCGAGGATTTCGCGCACGTTGAAAGTGTTCTGGTCCATCGCGCGAGAGTTAGCACGCTCGCCGGCTGGGGCAAGACGCTTGGCGCGAACGTCTGGGCCCCGGCTCTTAAATCCGGTTGTTTAGTGCGATGTCGGCTTTACCTTTTGGCGATTCGGCGGGTCCGAACGACCTCGTTCTGCGCTTCCGCATTGTGCGTCAGCAGCTTGAGGGTTGCGTCCTCCTCGTGATCAGTCACGGACAGCGCACGGTCGGTATAATTTCGGCGATTCGGATCGCGGCGGAATACGCTGCCGCATGAGTTCCATGCGGGTCCAGTGCGCGAACAATTCGGCGTGTTTACGCAGAATTTCCCAGCCATACTTTGGGTAGAACTTCCAAACTGGTTCGATTGGCAGGCCGGGACGACGGTCGACCTCGAAATTTCAATCGGAAGATGCCGCCCTGGAAGGGGCTAAGGCCTTCGATCTCGAAAAAAAACGCGAATAGATCATCAGGATTCCGAGTACGCTCGCGAGATTCGCGCCAACGGCAACCGTGCGGCGCATAATTCGTTCGAGATGTGCGCGATCGTAGAAAGTTTCCCACGCGCGACGATACACCGCCAGCCATTGTTGAGTGGACATCTTTGCGTGCGAAGTGACCACGTGCTCGACGTCGTAGTTGTTCATGTCGGAGTCCATCGCCGCACCTTGCTGCCAGAGGATTTTGTGATCCTCAGACCCCGGCAAAGGGGTTAACAGATAAATACTGAGAACATCGAGCGCCAATTCCTCCTTTATAATCTCAATGTCTTCGATAATTGATTCCGGCGTATCGTGCGGGAACCCGAGGATATGGCCCGCATAAGTGACCACGCCGGCCTTTTTCCACGCCAGCAGCATCTCACGGTACTCAGTGATCTTGTTCTGACGCTTTTTCGCTCCGACCAGGTTTGCGGGATTGATGCTCTCAAGACCGATGGGCGGCATCAATCAGGTACTCGCCGCGGTGCGGCGTGTCACTCGGGCAACCCGGCGTTGCGCAGACCTTCCACGAGTCGCGCCGCATACGCCAGGAAGGTTGGATTTTTGGAGGGTATCTGCCCCTTCCACTGGGCGATGGTCCTGGCCGTGGTTGCGCTGAGCGACAGGTAGCGTTTGAGCACCTCGCGGGCCTCGTCGTCATGCCCGGTCAGCGACAGCGCCGCTGCAAGCAACGCCTGCGGGAGCGGCCATTGTGGGGCGGCCGCAACGGCTCGACGCAGCCAGTCGATAGCCTGATCGTCACGATTCAGCAGCGATAGCGCAAATCCCTTTTCCAGATAAAAGACGTACAGCAGTGGATCGCGTGGGCTCAGGCGCATCGCTTTGTCGGCATACTCGACGGCCTCCTGCGGCCGGCCCAGGAAGCTGCTTGCCGTGCACAGCGCGCTGTAGGCGCCGACGAAACTGGGATTGAGCGCAAGGCTATGTTCCGCCTCCACGACCGCCTCCTCCAAGCGCTGTTGCGCCACCAGAATTTCGGCCTTGGCCAGGTGAGCGCCGTAGGCGTTTGGGTCAATCGCGAGCGCCTTGGACACCAGTTCGTCTGCACGCCGGATGTCCGCGTCGCGGTCCAAACTCTGCACCGTGAGGGTTCGATCAATGAATTTGAATGACAGATTGATCAGTGCCCTGACGTTACTGCCATCGCGCTCAAGCGCACGCTCGCAAAGACCGTAACCCGCGTCCGCTTCGATGGTGCCAGGGAGAGAATTTACCAACGCCGCTTGGCAACGCATGGCCAGTTGCTCGGCATCCGCATCGCCGGGTTGCGTTCGCGCAAGGCGAGCGGCGTCGGCTTCGATCAATTGTATCTCCAGGGCACGGGACAGCCGCGTTACCATCACATCGCGCATCTCCAGGAGGTCGGTGCGGTCGGCGTCGAACTGATCGGCCCACAAATGCGCGCCGGTCTCGGCATCGATCAGCTGGGCATTCACTCGCATCTTGTTGCCGCCCCGCTCCTGGCTCCCCTCCAGAACGTAGCGCACGCCGAGGTCTCTGCCGACCTGTCGGACGTCCACGGCCTTGCCCTTGTAGGTAAAGGCAGTGCTGCGAGCGATGACGAAGCTGTGGGGAATCCGCGACAGGCTGGTCGTCAGCTCCTCGGTAATCACGTCGCCGAGATAGTCCTGGGCCGCATCGCCGGTGAGATTCGAGAACGGCAGTACCGCAACCGAAAGCCGGGGCGCCGTCGGCGGCGGGCTCGTCGGCGAAAGCACCTCCTTCACAACGGCGCGATACGTCGTCCAATAGCCGGTCAATCCGGCGAGCACGGTACCTAGGGCCGCAAAAGCCGCTACCAGAGCGCCGACCTTCCTCAACATCCCGCGCCGAACCGCCGCCTTTGACTCTGAGGTGCCGACTATCGGCGCCTTGATGTCTTTTCCAGAGCCTTGGGTTTCAGAGTCTTGGGTTTTAGAGTCTTGGGCTTCAGACTCTTGCGTTGTCATGGCCGGGTTCGCATCCTTCTTGCCCGGAAAAAACACGGTCGAGCGGAAGACGACCGGGCTTGGTTAGCGCTGCTGCGATGCAGCCTCGTGGCGTCGCGGGCTTTCGCCCGCGGTCCGACGACTACATCCTACCACGTCGGTGCTGCGGGGGAGACCTTGTGCATCACACAAAGTCGAGTGATCGACTTCCGGAAAACGATCATTAGCGGCCATCGCGCCTCGTCCGGCTGATGTCCGCCTTGCGCCTGAAAGCAGAGGTTGCCCCGCGCGATTTTACGAGTCCACGCCGTAGCTGGGCGACCTGGCGTCGCAGCCGATTTTCGACGTTTCGGCCGATTCCGAATTTCGCTTTCGCGCGATCCGGGCTAGATGTTTGCGCTAGGAGGCCATGGCCATGACCGACCATGAAACGCTGAGCGCGCTCAACACCGACTACATTGACGCCGTGCAAAACGGTGACGTCAGGCGTTTCGACGAAATCCTCGCCGCCGAGTTCTATTGCAGCAATCCGGACGGCTCGCTGGTCGACCGCGCCGCGTTCCTGGCGCAGACCGCAAGGCCGGTGACGATCAAGGGCC
This sequence comes from Xanthobacteraceae bacterium, assembly GCA_030043335.1. GTDB lineage: Bacteria > Pseudomonadota > Alphaproteobacteria > Rhizobiales > Xanthobacteraceae > BOG-931. The sequence continues at coordinate 1,477 of JASHXX010000112.1, read as the reverse complement.
TCAGGGCGACCGACGTGATGATCCGCCTGTTCGACGATGTCGCGATCATCCACGGCCGCACCAGCTACACCACCGCCGAAGGCCGCGCCGCGCAGGGGCGCTATACCGACGTCTGGGCAAAGCGCGGCGGCCAATGGCTGGCCGTCTCGGCCCACGTCACCCGCGGCTGAGGCGACGCGTCGCGGCAAGCCCCGGTCATGCGGCAGGTGTAGCTGCCAGCGGCAGCGTCGGCCAAGAATATGTCGGTCAATCGCGGAATGGATTTTCGCAAAGTATAGAAGTCAATTCGGCGCGCGTGCCATCAGCGAGCAGCATGCCAAGGATCGAACTTTTAGTCCGGCAGGCTCTTGATAGCAGCGTTATATGCTTTCTCGTTTGCCTTCGGCGTCTGCTCGGCGGGCTTGCCCGCCTTTTGTTGATGCTGCTTTCTTCCACCGCCCGAGCCGCCATCCCCGGTTGTTTGGGCGCGGGGGCCATCGATCAGTAGTACGGTGGTCAATATCGCGATGATTAGCTTCGTGGTCGTGGATCTCATATGCCAGCCCGGCATGGTCGATCGAATTACTAGGAGGAGCTTGCGAAGCAGCAGTCGCGTTGGAATTCCGCGCGAACTCGCACGTTTTTCAACGCGACTGCATCGCGTTACCTGCCGCGGCTCTCGACCATTTTTCGGCAGTCGTCGCTGAGTTTGTCTTTCTGATTTGCAAGACAATCCAGGATGCGCCCGCCGCCGTGTTCAACACCGGCGCAAAGCTTCTGCACATCAGCGCGACAGGCGCCGCGATGAGCCCCATCTTGGGCTAACGTCGCTGACGAGAGGAATCCAAATGTGATGAAGGCCGTCAGGGCGACAGAACGCATTTTTGTGACCTCTGTTGAAGCGTCGCCCAGCTCGTTGTCACCAATGTTTATGTTCTCGGTGTGGCGTGGGCGCGGAACCGTGGTCGCCGGCGCGCCTCTGCGGACGAGCAAACGGCGGATTGAGTATCCCCGAAATTCGCTGGTGGCCGGCACATTTGCCATATCGAGTTGAAAGCGCGGTATGAATGTTTGCCCTCATTAATTTTATTTTAGAATTCGACGACTGATGGATCCGGCATGTCCGGAAGGTCATTGGCGTCGATTTGAGCGCGGTGGCAGGATGTCGGCTTTTCGCGCGAATGTGTTGCAAAACCCGGCTGCTTTTTACGGCTCGACCGGATTTGAGCATTGTCTGAGCCTGTGGTGTTCTCCGCTGGTGAGGTCCGCGACGGCGTTATCGACGGACAGGCTTGGCAGGCCTAGGCGGAACACGGGACTGCCGCCGATGGCGGTGGGCGGCAGAGGAACTTGACGAGGCGCCGCAGGTTCTGAGCGGTTGCGGTTAGTAGCACTTCGTCTTTAGCCCCACTCAGACCTCGCAGTCGCAGTCGGTCGAGCTTGAAGATGCGCTTCATGTGCGCAAAACGCATCTCGACCTTTTTGCGTTCCCGACGCG
>JASHXX010000111.1 GCA_030043335.1 Xanthobacteraceae bacterium | reverse complement strand
GACGTTGCAGTGCCGCCGCCGGCGCCGCCGCTCAACGCGCAGCGCAGCGGCGCTTCGCCCGAGGAAGTTTCCGGCGCGCTCGAAATGATCCTCAAATCGCAGCGCCCCGTGATCTTCATCGGGCACGGCGTCACGCTGTCCGAGGCAAGCCGCGAGTTGACGGAGTTCGCCAAAAAACTCGGCGTTCCGGTGATTTCTTCGCCGAACGGGATGGGGTGTTTCGACATGACCGACCCGCTGTCGCTCGGCTTCATCGGCCGCAACGGTGCGTTTCCGGCCAATGAAGCGGGGCGCCGCGCCGATCTTGTGGTCGCCATCGGCGCGCGTTTCGACGACCGCTCGGCTTCGTCATGGATGCCCGGCTATTCGTGGAATTTCCCGTCGACCAGGCTGATCCACGCCGACATCGATGCGGCGGAGCTCGGCCGCAACTACCCGCCCGACCTCGCAATTCTCGCCGACGCGCGCACATTCCTGCGGCAGTTGCTTGCGGAGTGCGAGCGCCGCGGCGCAACACGCGGCAACACCAACGCCTGGCGCGCCGATATCGCGAAGTGGCGCGCCGAATGGGACCGGTTTGTTCGGCCGAATTTCGACCTGCACGCTTCGCCGACCCGCCCCGAGCGGATCGTCGCGGATTGCCAGACGGTGCTGCCGGATGACGCCATTCTCGCCTGCGACGTCGGCGTCAATCACAACTGGTACATGCAGTTCTGGAACGCGCGTAAGCCTCAAACCATGCTCAATTCCTGGGGCTTTTCCGGCATGGGTTTCGGCACCGCCGGGGCGCTCGGCGCCAAGCTCGCGGCACCCGACCGTCCGGTAGTGGCGATCGCCGGCGACGGCTGTTTCACCATGGTGCCGCACGTCCTGTGCACCGCGGTCGAGTACGACATCCCGGTCGTCTGGGTGATCTGGAATAATTTCGGCTGGGTGTCGATCCGCGACATCCAGCTCGGCATGTTCAGCGGCCGCGAGCACGGGACCATGTTCCACCAGGGCGACAACAAAAAACCGTACAATCCGGATTTCGCCGCCTGGGCCAAAGCGGCCGGGGTCGAGGCGATGACGGTCACCCGATCGCAGGACTTCAAGGACGCGCTCGAACACGCCGTCAAGGCCGGCAGTCCGTTCGTGCTCGACGTGCATGTCGACGCCGAGGTGCGGCCGCCGTCCACCGGCGCCTGGGAATTGCCGCCGACGCCTTACAAAGAGCCGATATTTGGCCGGCGCTGGCTTCCCGACGCCGTGCCGGTGAAATGAGGACGATAACGCTGCAAGATTGATCTCCCGCGTAGACAAACCTGTTCGGAGTCCCGCCATGCCGAAAGCCTATTGGGTGACCGCCTATCGCTCGATTTCCGATCCCCGAAAGCTCGCGGCCTATGCCGCGCTGGCGCCGGCCGCGACCGCGCTGTTCGGCGCCCGCTATCTTGCGCGCGGGACTGCGGCAGCGGCTTACGAGGACGGGCTAAAGGAGCGCATCGTGATTACCGAATTTCCGAGCCTCGAGAAGGCCACCGCCGCCTATCAAAGCCCTGCCTACAAGGAGGCGCTCAACGCCCTCGGCGATGGCGCCGTGCGCGACGTGCGCATCGTTGAGGGATTGGAGTAGCGCCGCCCAAGCCGCCCAAGTCTCGTTTCGTCGCCCCGAGCGGGGCGAAACGTTCGCGCCTACTTTTTGCCCTCAGGCTGGGCTTTGGCTTTCACTTGCGCCAACTCGCCGTTCAGCTTCTCGACGGTCGATTTGAGCGCGGCGATCTCGGCGCGGGCGGCGGCTAGATCGCGGTCCGCTTCGGCGATTTTTTCCCGGGTTTCGCGGTCCAGTTTCATCAGCGCTTGCTGAAGAAACTCGAGATTGGCCTGCAAGCAGGCGGTGCGACGCTCGATCTGCTTCTCGGCCGTGCACACTTCCATGCCGCGAATGTCTTGCGCGGCTGCGGATGCGACCAGCGTCGCGAGGAGTGCTGCCGCAAGACCCAAGGACTGCGTCTCTGCGAGCCAAACCTGCCAAAGCTGCGGCCGTTCGCGTCTCATGCCTGCATTGACCGAGGCTTTTTTGATCCGAGGCTTTTGACCCCAAAGCACGGGAGCGCCGCGGTCCCGATATAGCGCATGTACGCATTAAATCGAGGTCGATGAACTGATTTACGCTTGGCGCTGAAAGTTTTCGCCGACGATTCGGCTTCGCGCGTCCGCGTCCTCAATCTTAGCTGCTTGGCACTCGCACCAACACGCATCCGGCGATTCGCAACGTGCCGTCGTCGAGCCGGCGCACGAGATAGTAGGCCATTGTCGTCGCCGCCCCATCGCCATCGGATAGGATCACCCGATAGGTTGGCAACTCGCGAAACGTCACGATATCGATGAACTCGACGCCGGCGACAGCGGGGAGCGGAGCGTAATGCGCAGTCACGTCGTCTTTGAGCGCGGTCGGCGTGCCGTATTGTGCCCGCAGATCTGGCGAGGCGAGAGCAAAGGCACCGGACCAATCGCCGGCTCGCATCGCGGCGATCTGCGCCTCGATGAGGAGCCGCATCGCGGCCTGGTCCACGCGCGTGAGCCCGGTCGCAGCGGGAAGGTCCGGTGGCGGCTCCAAATCGCGCGGCTGCCAAGGCTGTGCGCCCGCCATGCCCGCGCCCACCATTGTCCAGGCGACGCAGACGCCGCCCGATATGAGCCGCGCGATCATGGGCCGAGCTAGCAGAACCATCCTTGACCCAGCGATGCATAATAAAGCCGATCCGAAGACCGCCGAACGCCTGTTGGCGACGCTGGCCAGCCGCTGCTGCATATTGATATCCGTCCCGAGGCTCGATGTCAGCTATTCGGCGCTTACGCCTTACATCTGAAAGCGGACGTTGGCCTACGCGATTGAGGAGTACACGGCCTGAACGTCGAGCGCGCTCAGCCGGCGAGCGCCAGCGTCTTGCGGTCCTCATCGGCGAGCGCCGCGAGCGCTGGCCCCGCCAGCACGAAGGTGAGGCATTGCGGGACCGGCTGGAAGCCGCCGCGCAGATAAAAATTCTGCGCCGGGTTGTCGGCGCGCACCGTGAGCTCGACGATCGGACTGCCGATATCGCAGGCGAGCGCGGCGACGCGCGCCGTGAGCGCGCGGGCAACGCCGCGGCGGCGGCAGGCCGGCTCGACGAACAGATCTTGCAGAAAGATCACCGGCCCGTTCCAGCCGGTGATGGTGCGCCGGCTGCACGTGGCCATGCCGAGGATGGCGCCGGTGCCGTCGGCTTCGGCGACGAAGGCGGTGAAGCCGGCGGCCGGACCGAAACCGTCGCGCAGCCAATCGGCTTCGTTGGCGCGCACCGCGTGCAGCGAATCTTCGCCTTCGGCCAACAGGCGCTTGAGCCGCATCAGCGCCGGAATGTCCGTCGGGCGCGCCTCACGCACCTGAAATGAGACCGCTGCTGGTCCGTTGCCGGCCATTGCGGTTGCGGCTACGCGGTGATGTCGATCTTGCTGCCGACCTTGCCGGTTACGCTCGGCGCGGTAGCCAGACTCGATCCCTGCAGATCGATGTCGCTCAGCGAACGGGAATGGTGGCTGCCATGCTTGTGCTGGCCCAGTTGGCCGAGCGTCTGCGTCTGGAGGCTCTGATAGGTCGATAGCCCGGGCAGAGCCGACGAAATCCCGGAAATGCTCATGACGTCGCGTTCCCGCCGTGATGGTCAAAGCGAAATCACCCGCAACATCATCGGGTTTTATGGTTAATGAAGCTTTAGCGTCGGGTGCCCCGAACGGGCGCCCGCGGCGGACTTCCGCGGCCGCGGGAAATGAACGCAGGAGACCTCGGCGTCATCCAGCGAGAATGACGCGGATGCCGTCGACCACGAACTGCACGGCGAGCGCCGCGAGCAACACGCCGAGAAGCCGCGACAGCACGATGTTGCCGGTCATGCCGAGGAGCCGGCTGATCCGCCGGGCGAAAATAAAGGCCGCAAAACACGCGATCGTCACCAGGATCACCACGGCAATGAGGACCCCGACGAGCGGCAGATGGCCGTCGGCGCGCCCGGCGAGCAACACGGTCGCGGTGATTGCGCCGGGGCCGGCCATCAGCGGGATCGCCAGGGGGAAGGCGGCAACGTTGCGGGCCCGCTCTTCGACCGCCTCCTCGGCAGCCTCGCCCTCGCGCCGCAGCCGCACGCCGAACACCATTTCCGAGGCGATCGAGAACAACAGCAGGCCGCCGGCGATGCGGAATGCCGACAGCGAAATTCCGAGCGTGCGGAACAGCCAGTCGCCGAGGAGCGCGGTGCCGACGAGGATTGCGCCGGCGATAATGCTGGCGCGCAGTGCGACGCTGCGGCGCGCCTTCAGCGGCAGTCCATCGGTGACCGCGAGAAAGCTCGGCACCAGGCCGACCGGGTCGACCACGACGAACAGCGTCAGCAGTGCCGAAACGGCAAAATCGAGGAGCATGGCGGGGATTGTGCCAGCATCGCGTCGCGGCGTCTTGTGCGCGCACGAAAAAGGTTCGACAAAGCAGCCAGGCCACCGGCGCAAACCGGACGGCGAGGGTAGGGGACCACATGCCAGCCGACGGGGCGGTTACGGTCGCGGCGCGTCTCGATCGCCTGCCGCCCACGCGCCACACGCGAAAGCTGATCACGCTGCTGTCGCTCGGCGGCTGGTTCGAGTTCTACGACCTGTTCTTCACGGCCTATGTGGCGCTGGGGATGTTCAAGGCCGGGCTGTTCAAGCCGAGCACGCAGGGACTGTTCGACCTTCATGGGTTTGCCAGCTTCGTCGCCGCGGGCTTTGCCGGCATGTTCATCGGCACGCTCGCTTTCAGCTGGTTGTCTGACCGCTTCGGCCGTCGCTCGATCTTCACCTTCGCGCTGCTGTGGTACTCGATCGGCGCGCTGGTGATGGCGCTGCAGACGACGCCGGAGACGATCGATCTGTGGCGGCTCATCGCCTCGGTCGGCCTCGGCGTCGAGCTGGTCAACATCGACGCGTATCTGTCCGAGCTGGTGCCCAAGGAGCGGCGCGGACCGGCGTTCGCCTATAACCAGTGCGTCATGTACACGGTCGTCCCGGTCGTGGCTTTCCTCGCCTGGCAATTGGTGCCGCGCACGATCCTCGGCCTCGACGGCTGGCGCTGGGTGGTGATCATCGGCTCCTCCGGCGCGCTGGTGATCTGGTGGATCCGCCGCAGCCTCCCGGAATCGCCGCGCTGGCTGGCGCAGCACGGCCGTGTCGCCGAGGCCGATGCGATCGTCGCGGACTTTGAGCGACACGCCCGTGCCGAGACCGGGGCCGAGCTGCCGGCGCCGCAGCCGGTCGTCGGCGAAGCCGAGCGCAAAGCCGGAGCCTGGACTGAGATGTGGAGCCAGGCCTATCGCGGCCGCACCATCATGCTGGTGATCTTCAACCTGTTCCAGACCATCGGTTATTACGGCTTTTCCAGCTGGGTCGCCGCGCTTCTGGTCTCGCAGGGGATCGAAGTGACGAAATCGCTCGCCTACACCTTCATCATCGCGATCGCGGCGCCGGTTGGTCCGCTCGTCGGTGTCGTCTTCGCCGATCGCTTTGAGCGCAAATGGCAGATTGCCTGGGCCGCCGTCGGCATTGCCGTCTTTGGCCTGCTGTTCGCGCAGCAGACCACGGCGGCAGGCGTGATAGCCTGCGGCTTGCTGATCACGCTGTGCGGCAACTGGCTGTCGTTCTCGTTCCACGCCTACCAGGCCGAGCTCTACCCGACCCGCATTCGCGCCCAGGCCGTCGGCTTCGTCTACTCGTGGAGCCGGTTTTCCGCGATCTTCTCCGGCTTCCTGATCGCTTTCTTCCTCGGCCGCTACGGCACCGTCGGCGTATTCGCCTTCATCGCCGGCGCGATGGTCGCAGTGTTCATCGTCATCGGCTTCTTTGGTCCGCCGGTCACCAAGCGCCGGCTCGAAGCCATCGCCGCGTAACGCGCACGAGCCTCATCGCACTCGCGGGGCCGCGCGGTTTATGGCCCGTAGAAAGGGCTTCCGGCGTGGATGCCGAGAGACCCTGCCGGGGCCTTGCGAGTCGGTTCGCGGTGATTGGCATAGGGCATTGAAATTTCAGGGGAAAACACCAGATAAAGGAAGCCGAATAGGGTGGCGTTGCGCCGCCCAATCGGCTATGAAAATCGCGACAGATTCGCGCCGGTTTCCTGAGCCAAGCCCAGCCCGACAATGGCAGACGAAGACGATCTCCCGCCCCCGCCGGCTGACAGCAATCCTTCCGACATTCGCCCCGTCTCGATCACGGAGGAGATGAAGAAGAGCTACCTCGATTACGCCATGAGCGTAATCGTGGCCCGTGCGCTGCCGGACGCCCGCGACGGCCTCAAGCCGGTGCACCGGCGCATCCTCTACTCGATGCACGAGAACGGGTACGAGTGGAACAAGCCGTACCGGAAGGCCGCCCGTGTCGTCGGCGACGTGATCGGCAAATATCATCCGCACGGCGACCAGGCGGTGTACGACGCGCTGGTGCGCATGGCGCAGGATTTTTCCATGCGCCTGCCGCTGATCGACGGGCAGGGCAATTTCGGCTCGGTCGACGGCGATGCGCCGGCGGCGATGCGCTACACCGAGGTGCGCCTCGAGCGCGTCGCCTCGGCGCTGGTCGATGACCTCGACAAGGACACCGTCGACTTCCAGCCCAACTATGACAATTCCGAACGCGAGCCGGTGGTGCTGCCGGCGCGTTTTCCCAATCTCCTGGTCAACGGCGCCGGCGGCATCGCCGTCGGCATGGCGACCAACATCCCGCCGCACAATCTCGGCGAGGTGATCGACGCCTGCGTGGCGTTGATCGACGATCCGGGCCTGTCGGTCGACGATCTGATCGGCATCATGCCCGGCCCCGATTTCCCGACCGGCGGCATTATTCTCGGCCGCCAGGGCATCCGTGCCGCCTACCATCTCGGCCGCGGCGCCATCGTCATGCGCGGCAAGGTCGAGTTCGAGACGCTGCGCGGCGAGCGCGAGGCGATCGTCGTCTCGGAAATTCCGTATCAGGTGAACAAGGCGCATATGGTCGAGCGCATCGGCGAGTTGGTGCGTGAGAAGAAGATCGAGGGCATCGCCGCGCTGCGCGATGAATCCGACCGCGACGGCTATCGGGTGGTGATCGAGCTGCGCCGCGACGCGGTGCCGGAAATCGTGCTCAACCAGCTCTACCGTTTCACCGCGCTGCAGTCCTCGTTCGGCGCCAACATGGTGGCGCTCGACGCCGGCAAGCCGCAGGTGATGAATCTCAAGGACCTCATCACCTCGTTCAACGCCTTCCGCGAAGAGGTGGTCTACCGGCGCACCAAGCATCTGCTCGGCAAGGCGCGCGACCGCGCCCACATTCTGGTCGGTCTCGCCATTGCCGTCGCCAATATCGACGAGGTGATCAAGCTGATCCGCGCCGCCAAAGACGCCAATGAGGCGCGCGAGCAATTGATGGCGCGCGATTGGCCGGCGCGCGACGTCGCCGCCATGGTCACCTTGATCGACGATCCGCGGCATCGCGTTTCGCCGGCCGGCACGACGCGGCTTTCCGCCGAGCAGGCCAAGGCCATCCTCGACCTGCGGCTGCAGCGGCTCACCGCGCTCGGCCGCGACGAGATCAAGGCCGAGCTCGACAAGCTCGCCGCCGAGATCGCCGACTATCTCGACATCCTGCGTTCTCGCGCGCGCATCCAGACCATCGTCAAGGACGAGCTCAACGCCATCAAACGCGAGTTCGCCACGCCTCGCCGTACCGTCATCGTCGATCAGGAAGGCGAGATGGAGGACGAGGACCTGATCCAGCGCGAGGACATGGTCGTCACCGTCTCGCATGCGGGCTACGTCAAGCGTGTGCCGCTCTCGACCTATCGGGCGCAGCGCCGCGGCGGCAAGGGCCGCGCCGGCATGCAGACCCGCGAGGAGGATTTCGTCACCCGGCTGTTCGTCGCCTCGACCCATACCCCGGTCTTGTTCTTCTCCTCGCACGGCAAAGTTTACAAGGAGAAGGTGTGGCGGCTGCCGCAGGCGGCGCCGCAGGCGCGCGGCAAGGCGCTGATCAATATCCTGCCGCTCGAGCAGGGCGAAAACATCACCACCATCATGCCGCTGCCGGAGGACGAGGCCAGCTGGGACAAGCTCGACGTCATGTTCGCGACCACGCGCGGCACGGTGCGGCGCAACAAGCTCTCCGATTTCGCCGACGTGCGGCGCTCGGGCATCATCGCCATGAAGCTCGACGAAGGCGACGCCATCGTCGACGTCCAGATCTGCACCGAGAACGACGACGTGCTGCTCACCAGCGCCGCCGGTCAGTGTATCCGCTTCGCGGTCAACGACGTGCGCGTGTTCCAGGGCCGCACCTCGATGGGGGTGCGCGGCATTAATCTCGCCGACGGCGACAAGCTCATTTCGCTCTCGATCCTGCGGCACGTCGAAGCGACGGCGGACGAGCGCATGGCCTATCTCAAGCGCGCCAACGCGGTGCGGCGCGGGGCGAACGGCGAGGCCGACGAGAACAGCGGCAATGGCGCCGATGGCGAGGAGGCGACCGGCGCGATCGAGCTCGGCGAGCGGCGTTACGTCGAGATGTCGGCAGCCGAACAGTTCGTGCTGACGATCTCCGAAAAAGGCTTCGGCAAGCGCACCTCGTCCTACGAGTACCGCACCACCGGCCGCGGCGGCAAAGGCATCGTCGCCATGGCGATCACCGAGAAGAAC
>JASHXX010000001.1 GCA_030043335.1 Xanthobacteraceae bacterium | reverse complement strand
GTAGGAATGCCGCGCTGGTTCAAGCCATCAGCAATGGCCCGCAATGAGGCTGAGCCAGCCGCTTGTAGCTCGGCATGGCGCGCCAGTCGGAATAAAGATGCGAACACCTATGTGTTTGTTATTCCTATCTAATTTTCGCTTATGCCAAATATCGACGTAGGATCCTCGGTCGATATCGAAACCGTCGTTGCGTCCATCGTGACATTAAAGCGCCGCGCGACGCCGAACGTGCGGCAGGTGCCGTTGACGAGCCGCCTGATCCGCGTTCTTGACTCACTTTCGAGCTAAAACGGCAGCATCGCGATCCCGAACCTCGCGGTCAAACATATTTAGCGGTGGAGCCGCACGACGGCATGGCACGTCAAAGAGGTTATGCGCGCAGTCCGATCACGGTCCCCCGATCATGCCGAAGGCTCTGCGTCTACCTTCGGCGGGGCGGCGGTTCGGTTAGAGGAAGCGATGGACTGCCGCCGTTGCCAGCCAGACGCCGAGCATGATCAACAAGAAATAGCCAAAGACACCATAGGCGCTCAATTTCTCCGATTGCGGATAGCGAAATCCGTCGCGGATGGCTCGATAGGCCCAATGGCCGAGCGCGGAGGAAATCAAGAGGACGAGGATCAATGTCATCCACAGCCCCGCTGCAGCTCAAGTCGAGACGGTAAAGCCAAACGCGGGCGCCAGGCAAATGGAGCTTGGCTTTGACCCGCGTCGAGATCAGCCCACATCGCGACGGCGAGACACTATTCCCTGTCGGCAATGCAAACATTCGTCTCATCCGAACAGCCAGGGCAGAGCAATCCAGACCGATGCGATGAGCAGGGCGATCGCTACCAACAAGAGCAAGATCGCCTTCCACCCGTCTTCGGTAAACACAACGCGATCCGCCAAACTATTTGCGCCAAATCGAGTCGATTTACCGCCCATGCTTCTATTGTGCGACCGTGTGAAGACCATCTTTGTCCATGACCGTTAGAACAAGGTCACAATCCACGGGGACATTGTCGAGCGATCCCCTGCGGCCTTTCTGCGGCTTAGCGAGACATCCCGCCATCGAAGGCGGTGACCGCTTGCTCAGGCGTCGTCGGACCGACTAAGCTGTTTTGACCCATTGTTGCCTTGGTCTTCGGGCCAGACATTTGGCGACAAGGCAAATGCCAGGCTGAGCAAGCTTAGTGCCCACATCGCCGCAAGTGCTGCTACAACTTTCACTGAGGGGGCCCGGTACCGACCTGCAAAAACTATCGCGCTGGTCAGTGACAGCTAAATGACTCCGCGCCCAGGTAAGCCGCATTTTCCCTTGTAGATGACTCAGTTCCCCAACCAGTAGGTGCACACAAGTCATGCCGAAATCTTCGCCAGAGCGTTTCGATTGTCCGGATTGCGGCGCTCAATACAAACTAGTCCGAGTTGAGGCCGACGCAGAGCAAGATCGCCAGATCACCTGCTGCCGCTGCGGCGCTCCTCTCAACGGGCGCGAGGGCGCGTTTGCATTGAAGTATTTCCTGGTGGGCCGCCCGCAAGCCCGGGTTCGCCTAGCTATCCAAGGGCGGTCCGATCACGCGGAAGTCGCTGGCCCGCTCTGAGTTCGGGATTGGCCTATCTTTGATCGAGATCAAATGCGGCCATCGTTTTGTAGACAATCTGCTCGTGCTGCCGATCCAGATGGCGATCGGCAGTCATTCATGACCTCATCGACCTAAGCCCCAGTGGCCTCCCGGCGCTGGGGCGTTTTTCCGTTCGGCCTCGCAGCGGCGTCGGGTGAAAGATAGCCGCCACGATTCTCCGGCCTGTTGACTTACTTAGCTTTTTCTGCGCGCTTCACGGGAGCTGGTCCTAAGCTCGGGTGGGTGAATTGGTAGCCCGAAGGAGGGAGTGTTCCTATGTCTCATCACCCTCGATACGTGGCAACCTGCCCGTTTGTTTGGTCCATGATTTCGCCTCTTTTCACATGAAGGCCTGCTCGACGATCGGAATGATGCCGTGTCAGCTGCGATTCACACGCGACGCTGACGCGGAACGTCAATCGGCAGAAACTCGACCCCGGATTGTTGAACCGGTTGCGGATAGAGCGTCATCAGCTTGATGACCTCAAGGGGCATGGCCACTGTCGCCGGCAGGCCTAAAGCACATGCCTCCTTGGCGGTGAGCGCGTAGTCGTGTGTCCAATGTCCGCCGGCAAGCTTTGCCGCAAGCGCTTCCGCCGGTGCCTGCTGCATCCGCGGTGTCATAAGTTCCACAGCGCCTTGCTTGACTTGCGCGAGCGCCTTCTCACCCACATCGGCGAGAACCAGCGTGACATCCCAAATGTGTTCAATGGGTTTTGAGTCGCGGGCCTTGACGATGCTCGCAGCCGGCAGGCCGCCGATCTGCGGGTCGATCGGTCCGAGCACCGAGAATTCGCCGAGCACAATCTCGTCAGCGGCCAGCGCAATCAACGTCCCGCCTGACATCGCATAGACCGGAACATAGACGGTCACCTTCGCCTTATGCGCTTCAACGGCCCGAGCGATCTGCATCGCCGCCAATGCCAGACCGCCAGGCGTGTGCAGTACGAGATCGATTGGCATGTCCTCAGGCGTATCCTTGATTGCCGCAATAATCGTTTGAGCATCCTCCATGTCGATGTGCCGGGAGACCGCAAAACCGAAAAGGCTGCGCTTCTCCTGTCTATGGATCATTGTGATGACGCGTGACGCATGTAACCTCTCAATCGCACGGATCGCCTGCGCACGCCGCACCGCATACCAACGCCCCATAAGAAGGGGCTGCAGCAACATGACTGCCAAGAAGAGCCAAATCAGCGACGTAAGATCAAATGTCATGGGTGCCTCCGGGCCGCGGCCCAGCTATTGGATCACGGTGCCGCCGATCTCTTGCATCGTGGCTCGACATTCGGACATGCCGTCTCCAGCAACCTGCGCAACGATCATGGCGCCGCCCGGCGGAACCTTGTCGGCAATACTATCAGCCAGCGCGGTGAAGTTGCCATCGATCGTGAGATCGGCGGCGCTTCCGACAACAGCTCCTCCGGTTGCCATGAGGGCCGCCGCTGCCGGGCCGACCGGCAAGCCAGCGAGCGCACCAGTCAAAGCGCCGACAGCGGTCCCGCCATATTCGGCGTTACCGGGTCGGCAGGAAAAACAACCAGCACCGCACGACGGTCGCGCTCCTCGGTGAGACGGTATCCTCGGCAGAAGACGCGCCCGCCCCCTCCCAGACGACCTGAAGAGATTCAAAACCATCGACGCGCAACTTCGGGTCTTGGCTCACCCGCTGCACTTCGAAGCGACGCACGGTCCGAACTCGGTCGCAAGTCTACACCTGTTATGATTTGGGAGATAGCATCAGCACGAGGAGTAACTTTGGGTGATGTCGTGCATTCAACCAGCGACATTCCGGTGAGCGAAGAAACCAGGCAGCGAGCCGAAACCCGAAGTGAAGGCATAGTTTCGCTTTACACAGAAACGATTTCGTCTGCGGCCCAGGCGCCGGCCGTCATTCATCAGGCCGTTGCCGCATCCTATGGAGGACGCGGCGTCGCCCATCTGACGATTCCGCAAGATGTTTTTGAAGCAAAGGCAGAAGCCGGCGTCTCGAGCATCGCAACCTTGAAGCCTCGTCCCGAGATCGTTCCGAGCGAAGACGAGATCAAACCGCCTGCATGTGCCGCGTCTCGACACACACCACCGGTAACTCTGCTTCGGCCAGAGCGCTGTAAAGCCATTGCGATAGCGGTCCAGCTTCCAATCCAATTCGCTTGAAGGGGTAGCCGGGGCTCTTCAGCACCGCCAACAACGCTTCAGGTTCACTCGCAATCTTCACTTCCCGAACGATCTTGCTCGTGTCATCCACAATGCAGACGCTGGTCGCCTTGACCGATACGTCCAGTTCCAGCAAAATAGTCCATGCTGCGCTTCTCCTTCTGATGCTTGAGGCCGCGATTGTCGTGATCGCTTGCATGTTTGGCTCCTCCGAATCGTGGGGACCTTAACAGCACCCACATCCATGGCACTCACGTGCCGGTGGAGGAGCCGTCCACAGCATCAGAAGCCGACTGCAACGTCGCGCCAGCTCCGTTATGTGCCGGCTCGGACGTTTGAATAGTTGTAAAAGCTGCTGCTTAGACGCTCTTCGCCTGTCGTTCCAAAGTCTTCACCGCTATGGCATAACCCTGAGCAATGAGTTGATCGATGCTCGCGCGGGAAAACTCGTAATCTCGAGAAATTGATTCTCCCTCGGCCGCTTCGCGGTTGATGCGCGTCACCGACAGTGGACCCATTTCCCCTACGGTTTCAATGTATCGCGGTCGTCTTCTGATCTGCTCAGCTGTCTTTGGTTCTAAGCTCGTCATAATTTCCTCGACTAGCTGCCGGTAGTCGTCAATGTATTCCCAAATTCGAATGTTCCGTTTAGTCTTCTCGGCCCACACTATTTCATCCCGTCGAGCCAACACCTGTGCGATCGAATATGGCAGGGTCCTTTTTCCAAGCCATAGATCGACGATATAGATATTCTTACCGGTTAGGCCTCCGATCTCGACTACTTGATCAAGTGGTGAATTGCTCACAAGTCCGCCATCCCAATAGTGCTTTCCGTCTATAGTCGTCCAAGGGAAGCCTGGCGGCAGGCTGCCGCTGGCCAGGATGTGTTCGGGGGAAATTTTGTCGACATAACTATCAAACGTCGCAAGCTGTCCGGTCTCGACGTCCACTGCCGTGATCAGAAGGCGGACCGGGCTGTCTCTCAATGTGTCAAAGGCGACATACTTGCTCAGGGTGGCTTTGAGCGGAGATGGATCATAAAAGCTGGTCCAGTTAGTCGGAAGCTGAGCAAAGGAGAGAATAGGTTCGAACCAGCGAGGGCGGAAGAAATTTGGCGCGCCAAACATTACTGACTGCAAGGACGAAACAGCACGTCGCAACTCTTCGTTCGGAATATCAGGCG
Source organism: Xanthobacteraceae bacterium (assembly GCA_030043335.1). Classification (GTDB taxonomy): domain Bacteria; phylum Pseudomonadota; class Alphaproteobacteria; order Rhizobiales; family Xanthobacteraceae; genus BOG-931. The sequence goes on along the minus strand of JASHXX010000001.1, from coordinate 3,283 downwards.
TGTCTACGCTCAGCTCGCGCCAAAAAGCTTCGAGCGCGGTGGTCGCGTTCCCGGGATTGGCAGCGACAATCGCCGCATTAAACGCGCCGATCGAGACCCCAGCCACGAGGTCTGGATGGATGCTCCACTCCTCTAGTGCCTTGACGACGCCGCACTCGAAGGCGCCGAGTGCCCCGCCACCCTGGAGGATCAGCACTGTCTGCACTGCTGCCCGGTTCAGTGGGGAGTGCACGTCGGACAGCTTTGCTTTGCTCCTAGAGATGTCGCTGCGGTTGGCAATCAGCGCGCCGGCTGCCCTCGTTTCGACGAGTGATTGCTCAAGAAGGAATGCCCCGCGAAGCCGTTCTTGGTCGAGGTAAAGAACAGAAAAAGACTTTTCTTTGGTCGGTCCCCTGAGGATGCGCTCGCTAGCTTGCTCAGTCGAACCCACCACATTGAAAGTCAAGTCGAATACATCAGAAAAGAAATATGACACTGTGCGCCAGGATTGTCGCTCGCCTAGCATGTTCCAGGCGGCAATGCGTCCCTGCTTTACAGCGTTGTCCCAGTGTTCAGCGCGGTATCTGATGCGTGCAATCGGATTATAAAAATTCGCCACATCACCCGCCGCGTAGATCCCTGGTCGGTTAGTCTCTAGCTGCTGGTTAACGAGGATGCCGCCGCTTATCTCGATGCCGCTATTGTCAAGAAACGCTGTTTCCGGGTGGACACCGATTCCGATTGCGACCAGGTCGCAGGGTACGATCTTACCGCTGTCTGTTATGACGGCTTCGACTCGCGTGGTGCCGGAAAACTCTTTGACCTCTTCTCCGAAAAGCAGCTCTACGTTTCGGTCTCTAAAATATCCGGTAAAAAAGTCGGAGACCTCGGGCGAGCACAACTTCTCGTAAAGTAGGTGCTCTTTCGCGATCAGCGTTGTAGCCATACCCCGGGTGACTAACGCAGCAGCAAGCTCCATTCCAATGAAGCTCGCTCCGACCACGACCGCACGCCGCGCGTGCGAAATACTCTCGTAGAGTGAGAGTGCATCATTCACAGTGCGAAGATAATGGATGCCCCTCAAGTGTGCGCCTGGTGCGGCAAGCCTGTCTACGCTGGCCCCGGTAGCGATCAGTAACTTGCTAAAGCGGAAATGATCGCGATCGGTTTCGACTATACGGCTTTCGACATCGACGCGGCACACACGCGCTCCCAAATGGACATCGATCTCGCGGTCACGGTAGAACGCCTCATCATGAATCAAGACATTGGTCTGGTCCGGACTATTGAGGAGAAAGCTCTTGGAAAGTGGCGGCCGATGGTACGGGAGAGTGGTTTCGGCGCACAGAATTGCGATGCTGCCCTCGGCGCCCGCGGTGCGCAGGCTCTCTGCGGCTGTCGCACTCGCCAAGCCACCCCCAAGCAGCAAGAAGTCAATGAGGGGTATTTCGTTTGAGCGCACCTACGTTCGTCTCGATAAAATTACGCGCTTAGGGCATGGGCGTCGGCGAGACGAGCCCAGGCCCAGGTCCGCTGCGGTCAATTTCGACGCATTTGACCACTTGGCTTGATGTCTGCTTTCTGCCCCTTAGTGTCAGCCGACTTTGACCTGTGGCGCAAACGCTCGGCGAGGATAAACAGGAGCGGAATCACAAAAATTCCGAACACTGACGCGGCGATCATGCCGCCGAACACCGGTGTACCAACAGCGTGGCGAGTGGCGGCGCCGGCGCCACGCGCAATCACAAGCGGAAACAACCCGAAGATGAAGGCAAAGCTCGTCATCATCACCGGGCGGAAGCGCAGCGCCGCAGCCTGGATCGCGGCCGTGTTGATGTCCGCGCCAAGACGCCGCTGTTCCACAGCAAACGCCACGATCAAAATACCGTTCTTGGCGGCGAGTGCGATCAACGCGACCAGGCCGATCTGCGCGTAAACGTCGAAACTCAATCCGGCAATCGCAACGGCAACCAGCGCGCCCAGTATTGCGACACTGACCGACAACAGGACGGGAATCGGAATATTCCAACTTTCATACAACGCGACGAGGAACAGATAGGCGAACAAAATAGCGACGCCGAGTACGATGCCTGTTCGTCCGCTGGCGGCTTTCTCCTGGAACGCCGTTCCGGTCCATTCGAAACTGTAGCCCGACGGTAGCCGCCGTTTTGCTGCTATTTATTTTGTCGCCGCTTCAGGCAAAGCGTCCTGCTTCCTCGAACGTCAGTCGCGGGTTGCGAGGGAAAAGGTTTTCATTCGATCCGTAGCCGATAGAGCAAATAAAATTCGATTTGATGCGTGTATTGCCAAAGAACTCGGAATCCACTGCCTCGTTGTTGAAGCCGGACATCGGACCGCAATCCAGTCCCAGTGCGCGCGCCGCGATAATCAGATAGGCGCCCTGAAGGCTGCTGTTGCGAAGCAGTGGTTTGCGCAAGCAGGGGATCGGAACAGTACTCCTGCATCTCCTTGCCGCGCGCGGGAAACAACCTCGGCAACTGTTCGGCGAAGTCCAGATCATAGCCGATGATGACCGTCACCGGCGCCGCCAGAATCTTTGCCGCATTGGCGGGCGCGGCAAGGGCTGCAAGCCTGCTCTTGCCCTCGGCACTCCTGACCCACACAAAACGCGCCGGGCAACAATTTCCCGAAGTAGGCCCGAATTTCATCAGGTCATACAGCTCGCGCAGCTGCCGTTCTGTCACCGGCTGCTCGGTCCACGCGTTGCGCGTGCGGGCTGCGCGAAACAATCGATCGAGGGCCGGACTATCCAGTTTGTCGATCACGCTGTTTTTCGCCGCAGGCGATTTATGCTGATTTGCTGATAGGATGGTCGCCTCCTAGTCGGCTGTAGGAGTGAACACGGAGCGTCGCGGCGGCGCGTCGACAAGGACGAGCTCGCTGCCACGCACGGCCGTGATCGTGAGCTGACGAAGCTCTTTGATGGCGGCGCCGTCACGAGCGTCGACTTGGACCCCGTTCACGTCCACCGTCCCGGTCGACGCTACGAGGTAAAGGAAGCGGTCGCTTCCGGTGTCGTAAGTGACGGCTTGGCCCTGATTTAACGTGGCGCCGAGCACCCGCGCTTGCGCGCGGATCGGCAGGGCCTCATGGTCGCTCTCGAAGCCGCTCGCCAGGGTCACGAAGCGGCCGGCGCGATCCTGTTTCGGGAATGGCTTGGTGCCCCATGCGGGAGCCCCGCCATCGGCCGTCGGCTTGATCCAGATCTGGAAGATGCGCGTCGTTTGCGGCTCGAGATTGAACTCGGCGTGCTTGATGCCGGTCCCTGCGCTCATCACCTGAA
>JASHXX010000110.1 GCA_030043335.1 Xanthobacteraceae bacterium | reverse complement strand
CCCCGGCTGATCGCGCGAAAATCATCGCTGCGCATCGACATCATCTGCTCTCGTCGGCCCAATTCGTCGGCCCAATTCGTCGGCCCAAGGTCGCGGCAAAGGGTAAACGCCGCGTTAAGCCTTGCAGCGCCGACCTTGTATCGGATCAGGCGATCGCTCGGCAAGGCCCCTTGCCGCGACGCCGCCGCGGCTGGAACGTCAGGAAACTTGACCTATAGCTGCTCGCCAACTCATTCGACGCCGTAATGCCGGTGGCAGGCGGCACAAATTCCGTCCAGCTGGTCGCTCACCTCCGCGACCGCTTTCAGATCGCGGGCTTCCGCCGCGAGATAGGCCTTGTTCGCGGCCTCCGCCAGCTTTCGCGCGTAGACGTTCCATTGCGGATCGAGCGCGCGCTGCGGGATCGTCAGCGCATTGGTGGCTTCAACCAGCGTCGCGGCGCCGCTGACGATTCGTTCCCAATCGCTCTCTGATTTGGGCGACAGGTCGTGTTCGCCCTTTTCATCGATGACGGTTGCGTTGACGCTCCAGACAATCGTCGCCGCCGGGGTCAGGACGTGTTCCATGAAGGCTTTCATGTCGACATAGGCGCGGAACGGCGAGGCGTCTTCGCCAAATGAGGGCGGCGCGGCGGCGCAGACGACGACCGCAGCGGCAACTATGCCGCATGAAAGACGTACCATCTCATCCGACCGGCATGGTGAAGCCGACCCAGCGGCCGCACGCGACGACCGCGATCCACAAGAAAATGGAGAGTCCCCCCACCAGCCGCGCGCGAAGCGGCGGTGCGCTCTCGTTGTCCCAACGCGGCAGGTCGCGCGCGCTGACGGCATGAAAAACCGCCATGTTCACTCCGGCCGCGCCGATCAGGAGAAGCTTGGCGACGAAATAACCGTTGCCCAGATATTTGGTCGCATTGGAAATGAACATCAGGCTGCCTGAGGCGACGGCGACGACAAATGCCGACCATGTGAGCGGCAGGATTGCCCGCGTCACACGGCTCACCGGCTGGTTCGTCGAGGCGAGCCCGAGGAGCCGCAGATCGACGACCAGGATCGAACCGACCACCAGGCAAATCGAGAGCACATGCACCGATTCGATGAGGGGGAAGAGCAGATCGTTCTCGCGAATGCTGTCGGCAACACCGCTGTTCTCGAAAGGCGCGATCAGATCGGCGAGCCGCAGCATCACCCGACCTGCGTATAGGCGATCCAGCGCCCGGCAAAGAGGATGCTGCACCAGGCCAGGATCGAGAGGGTCGCCGCCAAGCGTCCCGTCATCGGCCTCGCCGGACCGCCTTGCCAAAACTCCGGAGCCGACGACAACGACCACTGCAGCGCGCCGGTCAGCGCCAGCGCGACGGCGAGCAGCGCCATCTTGAGATAAAACGTCGTGTTGAGGAGCGAACGCCGCGGCTCGCCGATGATCAGCAGGCTGCCGGTAACGACCAAGACCAGGAGCACCGGCCAGACCATCGGCAGGAAGCGTCTGGCGATGTCCGGCAACGGCACCTCGCGCTGGAAAACACGCCAGATTCGCAGATCGACAATGATCGCCGAGGAAAAGATGACGGCGACGCCCAGGATATGAATGATCTGCAGCGCCGGAATGACCCAGCCGGCAGTCTGGATCGCGTGGCTCAGCGGCGTTGCCGCCAGCCACTGACAGAACTCGCGAAGCACCGCATCGGACATAGCGTCACTGATCGGCGGGCGTCAGGCTGAAGCCGAGGTCCTGACCGTTCGGCAAGGTGACCCGCAGCAGGAATCCCCCGGGGCTGCCGTCGCGCAGCGGCGCGTAACGGAAGACCGCATGGTCTCCGGGCTGGAGCGAGCGCTTGGTCCAGCCGGAGCGGGTCAAGACGCCGGGGCTCGAGACCTCGAAGATCCACGTGCCCGCCGCCTCGCCGTCCTTGGCGTCGGATTCGACGACAAAGGTAATGTGCGGATTGGTCCAGTTAACGGTCTTGACCGTGCCTGACATGGTCCGCTGGTGTTCCATGTCGTAGGCCGCACCGGAGTGGTGCGCGACCGCCACCGCCGACCAGCCCAGGGTCAGGCCGGCCGCGACAAGTGCGATTTTAAGCGACACAGTTTGCTTCATCCTCATTTTTGAGTGCGTACCGATCCATCAGGGTTTTGCGGGTGGGAAACGAAGATGTCATTGCCATATTCGTCCTTCCCGGGGACCAGGTCTTCCTGCACGCACTCGCCCTCAATGATTTCGTAATGGCGATCGGGATAGCGGCGGAAAATACGCGTCGTCTTCCAGGTGGCGGTCAGAACTTTCGGCGCAGCGATCTCGAGTTCGTCGTAGAGGACGTTCGGCTTCTCCAGATGAAATCGCTCGACGACGTGCATGTCGCCATCGTTCGGCACGCCGACCGCCTCGCTGATCGCAATGTAGGCCTGCGGTGCGATCCCGGTCGTATCGACCACCAGCACGTCGCCCTCCCAATGACCGATCGAGTGACCGTGCAGCGTCAGATCGGGATCTTCGGGATGTGCCCGGCCGTCGGTATAGATTCGGCGCATCCGGTTGCCGTCGACCTCGCCGAGCATGGTGATGCGGCCGGGCGTGGTCAGCCATTCGAACGCGTTGTGCGAGATCAACATCCAGCTCGGCATGCCGTGCGGCAGACAATGGCTGAGCACGAGGAACGGCCGGCCGGCCTTCTCCTCGGCCGCAAGGTGCTTGATCTGCGGCACGATCGCCGGCTGCCAGGGCGGCACATTGGCCGTTTCCTGGCGTGCCTGGTCTTTGACGTCGGGGAGCCATACGCCGTCAAGGTCGGGCGTCGCGGCAGCGGCGCGAGAAACGACTGACATCCCGATCAGCGCCGCGACAACCGAGAGCGCCGCGGACTTCTTCTTGACGGTCTTCACGCTGGGTCAGTCCGTATTTCCTGCGGGAACGAATTGTAGTCCGGGCAGTCCTCGATGTGAAGACGCTCGTGCGGCGGTTAATGCGAGCTTCGACGACAGACGGCGATTGACGCTACCGGTGTTTCGATCTCGTCGCTGCGCTCTCCGGCTGCTCCGCCTTGAGCGCGCGCTCCACCTTTTTCAGCTCGCCGAGCGCCTTGCCGGTGACTTTGGGATAATCGAGCCTGAGCCGATCGAGGGCCTCGATGATCGCCGCCGACACGACGAGCCAGGCGACGTGCTTGTGGTCGGCCGGCACCACGTACCACGGCGCATACTCGGTCGAGGTTTCGCGGATCATGTCCTGATAGGCGGCCATATAGGTGTCCCAGTGGTCGCGCTCGGCGGCATCATTGGGGGAAAACTTCCAGCGCTTGAACGGCTCTTGCAGGCGCGCCAGAAAGCGCTCGCGCTGTTCCTCCTTGGAAATGCGCAGATGGAATTTCAGCACCAGCGTGCCGTTGCGTGCGAGATGGCGCTCGAACGCGCGGATCGCCTTGAAGCGGTGCTTCCAGATGTCTTTGCCGGTGGCGACCGGAGGCAGGTTCTGCCGCTTCAGCATTTCCGGATGCACGCGCACCACCAACACCTCTTCGTAGTGCGAGCGGTTGAAGATGCCGATGCGGCCGCGCGCCGGAACGTCTTTGCCGGTCCGCCACAGGAAATCGTGCTCGAGTTCTTCGGCACTCGGCGCCTTGAACGCGTGCACCTCGCAGCCCTGCGGGTTGATGCCGGACATCACGTGCTTGATGACGCCGTCCTTGCCCGCGGTGTCCATGCCCTGGAGCACCATCAGCACGCCCCATTGGCCGCGGGCGTAGAGGCGTTGCTGCAGCTCGGTGATCCGGGCGATGCCGTCGGCGAGAATCGGCCGGACATCGTCGAGGTTGGTCGAGAGGCCGAAGCGCTCGCCCGGATCATGATCGGCGAGCCGGAAGCGTTTCGGTTCATCGACGCGGCATCGCTTGACGATGTTGGCGAGCTTCATCGCGGCCTCGCTGGGGATGCGACCTGTGCGACCCGTGCG
>JASHXX010000109.1 GCA_030043335.1 Xanthobacteraceae bacterium | reverse complement strand
GACCGCTATCTGGCCGATCAGGTGCCGCAGCCGGCTTTGATATCGGTTGGGCCGATCACGGCCCCGAGCGTCCCGCCACCGCCGCCACCGCCGCCGCCAGGGACGCCTGCGTCATGAAATCCGCGCGCCAGGCCGCTGCCGACAAGGTTGCGCGCAAGGGCATTCTTGCCGTCCTGCGCGATCAGGCGACGCTCGACCGGCTGCAAGGCGTCATCCGCGAATTGCAATTGGATGACGAACTCGCCGTTACCGACACCCTCGATGCGGCATTGCGGCGGATGCGCAGCGGATTGGCGCCGCGCGTGGCGCTCCTCGACATCGCCGATCTGCCGGCGCCGATTTCCGAGATCGGCGCGGCGCGAGCCGCGGGCGGCGCCGACCTCGAACTGGTGGCGCTCGGCACCGTCAACGATGTCGGCCTCTACCGTGACCTGCTCGCCGCAGGCGCCAGCGATTATATGGTCAAGCCGCCATCCCGCGATGCACTGGCCGCCGTCTTGGACAGCCGCCCAGGGGGAACGCGGGCATCGGACCGTGGCCTTGGTCAGGTTGTCGCGTTTATCGGCAGCCGGGGCGGCGTCGGAGCCACGACCGCCGCGGTCGGATGCGCCTGGCTCTTGGCCGAGGAACACGGCGAGCGCACGGCGTTGCTCGATCTCGACCTCCATTTCGGCACCGTCGCGCTGAAGCTCGATACCGAGCCCGGCATGGGGTTGTGCGAAGCCCTCGAACAGCCCTCGCGCATCGACAGCCTGTTTATCGAGCGCGCCCTGGTCAAAGTGACCGACAATCTGGGTGTCTTCGCGGCCGAGGCATCGGCGGCGCAGCACCTGATCGTCGATGCCGGCGCCATCGACATGCTGCTCTACGAGCTGCGCCGCAAATTCGCCCGCGTGGTCGTCGATCTGCCGCGCGGCGCCACACCAATGCAACGCGTCATACTCGCAGGCGCAAGTCACGTCGTCGTGCTGTGCGAGCGCAGCCTCGCCGGACTGCGCGATACAATCCGCCTCCAGACGCTGATGCGCGAACAGGCGCCGCAGCTGCAGCTGTGGCTGGTCGAATCCGGCGCCAGCAGTCAGCGCGCACTGATCGGCAAAAGTGAATTCGAAAAGGGGATCGGCAAGCCGCTCGACCTGGCGATCTCGTTCGATGCGAAATCGGCGGGCGCCGCAGTAAACACCGGTCAACCGCTGCCGGTAGCAGCACCGCGCAGCCCGGTTGTGCGCGAACTGCGCCGGCTGACCCAAGAGCTTGCCGGTCCGGCCGCAAAGCCGTCCAAACGCCGCAAATTCGCACTCGGTTCATTATGGTAGCATTCCTCAAGCGGGTTGAAGCCGAAAATCCGCTCGACGCCCGCATCGCCGGGTTGACCTCCCGCCGGGCGCTCAATCTCCAGCCGGCGGCGCCGGCGGGCTCTCCCGTCGCTGTCGCTGAAGTCGAAGCGCCCGCCTACGCCTCGCAGGAGGACCGGCTGCTCGCCGCGCGCGACCAGATGCTCGCCCGCTTGCAAGTCGAGATTCTGCCGGAGCGCCGCCATCTGCTCAGTCGCGGCGAGCTCGCCAAACTCGTCGAATCGTCAGCCCAGAGCTATCTGCTGCGGCACGCGATCGAAACCAACGCGCTCGAGCGCCGCGATCTCGTCACGGAGCTGATGCAGGGATTGCTGAGCCCGTCAGCGCCGGCACCCGACGCGGACCCCGCCGCCGTCCAGCGGCGCGCCAACCGCGCGGTCATCGAAGCGGCGAAGGCGCAGATCCAGCCGCTCGTGCTCGAGCACATGGACATCGCCGCCGCCGCCGAGATGCCGCGCGCCACCTTTGAGGCGCAACTGACAGGCTGGGTCAAGGAGCTGCTCGCCGAGAACAAGATTCAGCTGAACTTCGGCGAACAGCGCGATCTCGTCCAATCGCTGATCGCCGACATGCTGGGGCTCGGCCCGCTCGAGCCGCTGATCGAAGACGAGACCGTCACCGATATCATGGTCAATGGACCCAAGCAGGTCTACGTCGAGCGCCGCGGCAAGCTCGAATTGACCGAGATCGCTTTTCGCGACGATCAGCACGTGATGAACGTGGCGACCAAGATCGTCTCGCGGATCGGTCGCCGGGTCGATGAATCCACTCCCTTGGTCGATGCCCGCCTCCACGACGGCAGCCGCGTCAACATCATCATTCCGCCACTGGCGATTGATGGTCCGTCGATCTCGATCCGCAAATTTTCGAAAAAGACCATCACCCTCGACGTCATGGCGCAGCAGGGAAACATCTCCTCGGAGATGGCAACCTTGTTGAAGATCGCGGCGCGCTGTCGGCTCAATATTTTGATCTCCGGAGGCACCGGCTCGGGCAAGACCACTCTATTGAACGCGATGTCGCGGCTGATCGACACCGCCGAACGCACCGTGACAATCGAGGACGCGGCGGAATTGCAGTTGCAACAACCGCATGTGGTGCGGCTTGAGACCCGGCCTTCAAATCTCGAAGGCACCGGCGAGATCACGATGCGCGAACTGTTGCGCAATGCTTTGCGCATGCGGCCGGACCGCATCATCCTCGGCGAGATCCGCGGCGCCGAGGCG
>JASHXX010000108.1 GCA_030043335.1 Xanthobacteraceae bacterium | reverse complement strand
ATGCGATCGACCCGCTGGAAATTATGAAGGATTGCCGTCATAAAGCGAAGGCCGGCGGAGACGAGCGATGATGAACGTGCATGCCAAAGAATGGCCGTGGCCGACGGCGCCGGATCTGCCGCGGCGCGAGGTCGATCCGATCGTGCTGCAGATCGTCGAGGGCACGCTCAACTCGATCGAGGCCGAGATCGAATACGCGATCGAGCGCACCGCGCGCTCGCCAATGATCCGCGAGGCGCACGACTATCGCGTCGGCCTCTTCGACCGCTATTGCCGCAAGCTCACTGGCCGCTCCTACTCCGCCATGCCCAACGCCGTGGTGCGCGATTTCCCGCCGCAGACCATGCAGCCGGGCGACGTGTTCCTGATGAACGACACCTACCTCACCGAGGGCTCGATCGGACACCTGCCCGATCTGTGCTCGACCGTGCCGGTGTTCCACGAGGGCGAGGTCGTCGCCTACATCCAGGCCTTCGGCCACCATGACGACATCGGCGGCCGGGTGCCCGGCTCGATGCCCGGCACCGCGACCACCGTGTTCGAGGAGGGCCTCGCGGTGCCGCCGATCAAGTTCTACGCCGCCGGGGTGCGCAACGAGGCGGTGTTCACCATCATCCGACGCAACACCCGCGTCCCCGACATGCTCGCCGCCGATCTCGACAGCGAGGTGCAGGCCTGCCTGATGGGGGCGCGGCGCATGGCGGAATTGTTTGCGCGCTTCGGCCGCGACACCGTCGAAGCCTGCTTTCAGGCGATCCTCGACGCCTGCCGCGACACCTTCCGCCGCGAGCTCCTGCCGAAGATCGCCGACGGCGAATACCGCTGGGAAGACTATGTCGAGCATGACGGCGTTACCGATCCGAAGCTGCACAAGCTCGCGCTCAAGCTGATCAAGAACGGCGATCGCATCACGCTCGATTTCACCGGCACCGATCCGCAGTCGAGCGGGCCGATCAACTGGCCGGCCGACTATGCTGGCGGCGCGTTCCTGATCAAATGGATCGCGCCGATCATGCGCAACCTCGCCGATACGCCGGAGCGCGCCGCCGAGATTCACGTCAATGAAGGCGTCTGCGAAGTCTTCGACGTGGTGTTCCCGCCGAAGGGTACGCTGATCACCCCGGAATGGCCGGCGGCGACCAACGCGCGCTCGTTCGTGCTGTTGCGCTGCATCGGGCTTCTCGCCGGCGTGGTGGCGCAGGCGGCGCAGGGCCGCATGCCGGCCGATCAGGAGACGATCCGCTATACCGGATTCTACGGCACCGACCGCAACGGCAAGCCGTTCCTGTCCCGCGAAGTGTTGGGCGGCGGCTCCGGCGGCCGCTATTACGCCGACGGCAATGATGCGATCCACATCGTGCCGGATTCGCGCAACCAGCCGGCCGAATTCACCGAGACCCGGTTTCCGCTCCTGGTCGAGAAGCTGGCGCTGCGCACCGATTCGGGCGGCGCCGGCAAGCGCCGCGGCGGGCTGGGCTACGACAAGCATTACCGCGCCCTGGTCGATTGCCGCACCATCGTCACCGCCGACCGGGTGCGGCTCGGCTGCTACGGCGTCAACGGCGGCGAGGCCGGCAAGCCGTTCTGCGTCACCATCGATATCGAAGGTGCGCCGCATGACCTCGGCGGCCTCGTCGACGGCGAGCCGGTCAAGGCCGGAGCGATCGTGCGCGTCGTCACCACCGGCGGCGGCGGCTGGGGCGATCAGCTCGAGCGCGAGGGCGAATGGGTGCTGCGCGATGTGATCGAGGGCAAGGTCTCGCTCGAAGCGGCGCGTGAGGACTACGGCGTCGTGCTTCTTCCCACAGCCGGCGTCGAAGCGTTCGCCATCGATGCCAAGGCAACGGCGGCGCTGCGGCAGAAGCTCAAGGCGGCGCGGCAAGCGGAGCCGCCGATGATCAACCGCGGCTCGGGCTTTGAGAAGATGATCCGCGGCGAAGTCAAGCCGTGGGTGCGCTCGGGCTGAATTTCCTCTCCCCGCAGGCGGGGGAGGGTTAGGGTGAGGGGGCTTCGACGCATGCGCGGCGCCAATGTAACGAAGACCCGATCGGCGAGACGTTTGCGAAACCAACAAGGACCGAACAGCAAATGGCCATTGAAGTCGCCAAGGTCGAATTGAAGAACGTGCAGGACGCGTCCGGCCTCGAGGCCGCGATCGCCAAGGGGCAATTCCGCGCCGACGAGGTGATCGCGGTCATCGGCAAGACCGAAGGCAATGGCGGCGTCAACGACTTTACCCGCATCCTCGCCGACCAGGCATTCCGCCGCACGTTCCTTAAGCTCGGCAGCCGCTCCGAGGCCGCGGTGGCGCAGATCCCGATGGTGTGGTCGGGCGGCTGCGACGGCGTCATCACCCCGCACGCGACGGTCTTTGCCCGCAACGCCAAGACCGGGCCGGCGCCGAAATCGCGGCTTGCCATCGGCACGGCGATGAGCGCCGAGCTTTTGCCCGAGGACATCGGCCGGCCGGCGATGGTCGAGAAGGTCGCCGCCGGCGTGCGCGCGGCGATGCGCGACGCCGGCATCGAGGATTCCGCCGACGTGCACTATGTGCAGACCAAGACGCCGCTTCTGACCGTCGATTCGGTCGCCGAGGCGCACGCGCGCGGCAAGGAGGTCGCCTGCGAGGTGCACGAGTCGATGGGCGTGTCGAACGGCACTACCGGGCTTGGCATCGCGGTGGCGCTCAACGAGATCAGGATGCCGAAGGCCGAGGAGATCTGCCACAACCTCGACCTTTATTCTTCGGTCGCCTCCTGCTCGTCGGGCGTGGAATTGACGCAGGCGCAGATCGTGCTGCTCGGCAACAGACAAGGCGCCGGCGGCCGCTACCGCATCGGCCATGCGGTGATGAAGGATGCGCTCGACATCGACGCGATCTATGATGCGATCCGCAATGCCGGCCTCGACCTGCCGGAACGGCCGCGCGCCGAAGACTTGAAGGGCCGTGTGGTCAATTGTTTCATGAAGTGCGAGGCCGACCGCACCGGCAAGCTGCGTGGCCGCCGCCAGATCATGCTCGACGATTCCGACGTGCCCTGGCACCGCCACGCCAAGGCCGCCGTCGGCGGCGTCGCCGCCGCGGCGCTCGGCGATCCGGCGGTGTTCGTCTCGGTCGACGCCATGCATCAGGGCCCGCAAGGCGGCGGCCCGTGCATCGCCATCATCGATGCGGGCGAGTAATGGTCGACCAGACGCTGACCCGCAAACGGGCGCGTGAACTCGCAAGGCTGATCCGCAGCCGCGCCGTCAGTCCGGTCGAGGTGCTCGACGCCCATCTCGCGGTGATCGAGGCGGTCAATCCGAAGCTCAACGCCTTCGTCACGCTCGCCGCCGAGGCGGCGCATGACGCCGCACGCCGCGCCGAAGA
>JASHXX010000107.1 GCA_030043335.1 Xanthobacteraceae bacterium | reverse complement strand
TAGATGTTGCCGAAGGTCTGCAGGCCGAACAGCGAGGCGGCCTGATCGACGCTTTCGAACACGTAGGACGTCGTCTGATAGATCGGCGTCGCGCGCGCGCCGGTGGTCGGGTCGGGTTGCGCGCCGGCGTGAACCGCAAGCGTGGCAAAGCCCGGAATGCGTTCGCTCATGTTGCAACCTTTTTTGCGGAAACCTTCGTCGCGGCGGGCTTTCCGGTTTATAGGACCGGCCGAAACCGTCAAGGCGGCCGGCCGACGCTGCGCTCATGTAGGAAGTTCTGGCGGCGCGGCCGCCGAAGCACGACTCGAGCGGCGTTCAGCGCTTGCTATCCTCGCGCTCGGCCTGCTCGGCGGCGTCGGTCGCGCCGCCGCGCGCCAAGGTCCGGTTGAGCGAAAGCCGCTGGATGCCGCCGCCGATGCTGGCCTTGCGCGAGGTAATGGTGCGCGTGTTGACGCCCATCCATGCGATCTCCGCCGACAGGCGGCCATATTCGATTTTCGGACAGCGGTTCATCACCACTTTCAAGCCGTTGGCCTCGGCGAGCGCCGCTGCTTCGTCGTTGCGCACGCCGAGCTGCATCCAGATGACTTGCGGCCGCGGCGTGAGCGCGAGCGCCTCCTGAACGATCGGCACCGCGTAGCGCGAGGCGCGGAAGATATCGACCATGTCGATCGGCTCGGGGATGTCGGCAAGCCGCGCACGGATGCGGCGGCCAAGCATCTCGCCGCCGGCATGGCTCGGGTTGACCGGAATCATAGTGTAGCCGCGTTCCAAGAGATATTTGAACGCGAAATAGCTCGGACGATTCTCCTTTTCCGAGGCGCCGACCATCGCGATCGACTTCACGGTGTTGAGAATGCCGCGGATGTAGCTGTCGGGGTAGGAATCGTGATTCATCCGGACGCCGGCGCGCGCAATCGCCCTCCGATCAGCGGTCCTCCCACTTCGGCTCGCGCTTCTCGATGAAGGCGCCGATGCCTTCCTCGGCATCGCGCGCGAGCATGTTGTCGACCATCACCTCGGAAGCATATCGGTAGGCGTCGGCCAGCGGCATTTCGAGCTGGCGATAGAAAGCCTCTTTGCCGATCTTGAGGGTCAACGCCGACTTTGCGGCGATCTTTTTCGCGAGAGCAAGCGCCGCGTCGCGCTCATCGCCGGGCGCGACCACCGAATTCACCAGCCCAATGCGTCGCGCCTCCTCCGCCGAGATCATCTTGCCGGTGAGCAGCATTTCCATGGCGTGCTTGCGCGCCACGTTGCGCGAGAGTGCGACCATCGGCGTTGAGCAGAACAGGCCGATATTGACGCCGGGCGTCGCGAACTTGGCGTCGCGCGAGGCGACCGCGAGGTCGCAGTTCGCTACCAGCTGGCAGCCCGCCGCCGTCGCGGTCGCCTGCACCGCGGCAATGACCGGCTGCGGCAACGCGACGATCTGCTGCATCATCGCGCTGCATGCGGTCATAATGTGCTTGAAATAGCCGCGGCCCCGGTCGGCGTCAGCGCGGTGCGCGCTGAGCTCCTTGAGATCATGGCCGGCCGAGAAAGCCGGACCATTGGCGGCCAGCACCACAACGCGCACCGTGCGATCATGCGCGATCGCGGTGAGCGCGTCGCCGAGCGCCTCGAGCATCGCCTCGGACAGGCTGTTGCGCGTTTGTGGACGGTTGAGCGTGAGCACGGCAATGCCGCCGGCGAGGTCCTCGCGCAACAGGATCAACGACGACGTCGCGGCAGCGACCGCGACGGCATGTTTGGCGCTCATGAGCGTCGTCCTTTGAGCATCATCCCTCGGTGGCTTGACATTCTGCGATCTGGCAAGCCGGCCGCTGCCATTGTATCCGATCAGGCACATGCGGAGCAGGGGCATGAGGCACATGGCGGCGCCGAAACTCTCGGTCAAGGAGCTCGAGCGTTTGCTCAGCGCCGAATCGCCGAAATTGTTCAACCCGCAAAGCGGCTTGGCCATCGAGGCGGTCTGGCACGGCGGCTGCCGCGTGCGCCGGCATTTCGATCCGCGCTCGGTGCGCTCGGGCGGGACGCTCTCCGGGCCGACAATGATGGCGCTTGCCGATTTCGCGATGTATGTGGCGGTCCTCGGTTCGATCGGCTGGGTGCCGGCGGCCGTGACCACCAATCTCAACATCAATTTCCTCAAAATGCCGGCGCCGCGCGACGTCATCGCCGAGGCCCGGCTGATCAAGCTCGGCAAGCGGCTCGCGGTCGGCGAGATCGGCATCTGCTCCGATGGGGAAGACGAGCTGGTAGCCCACGCCACCTGCACCTACTCAATCCCGGCCGAACGGTGAAATAATACCTCTTACTCAAATCCTTGAAATTCTGGCAAAATCCGATGGCGACTCATTGACGGCAAGGCAGGCGCCGTGTAGATAGGCGCTTCCGCCGCCTTTGCCGCGCGCCCCTCTCACGCCAGTCTGAATGGATCGGATATGAAAACCTATTCGGCCAAGCCCGCCGAGGTCGAGAAGAAATGGGTGATGATCGACGCCGACGGCCTCATCGTCGGCAGGCTGGCCTCAATTGTAGCGCTGCGGCTGCGCGGCAAGCACAAGCCCACATTCACACCGCACGTCGACTGCGGCGACAACGTCATTGTCATTAACGCCGCCAAGGTGGTCCTGACCGGCCGCAAGGTCGAGCAAAAGGTCTATCACAAGCACACCGGTTACATCGGCGGCATCAAGGAGCGCACCGCCAAGGCGATCCTGTCCGGCCGCTTCCCGGAGCGGATCGTCGAGAAGGCGGTCGAACGCATGCTGCCGCACGGCCCCCTCGGCCGCCGCCAGCTCGGCAATCTGCGGGTCTACCCGAACGCCGAGCATCCGCATGCGGCGCAACAGCCCGAGCAGATCGACATCGCGGCCATGAACCGCAAGAACAGGAGGAGCGCATGATGGCCGAGACGATCCAGACGCTCGAGGAGCTCGCAGCGCTGAAGCCTGCGGCGGCGCCGCAGCCGCCGAAATACGTGCAAAAGCTCGACAAGCAGGGTCGCGCCTATGCCACCGGCAAGCGCAAGGACGCGGTGGCGCGGGTGTGGATCAAAATGGGCGGCGGCAAGATCGTCATCAATGATCGGCCGGTCGAGACCTACTTTGCCCGTCCGGTGCTGCGCATGCTGATCCAGCAACCACTGGTGGCCGCCAATCGGCAGGGTCAATATGACGTTACCTGCACGGTATCCGGCGGCGGGCTGTCAGGTCAGGCCGGTGCGGTGCGGCACGGCCTGTCCAAGGCGCTGATGCGTCACGAGCCCGACCTGCGCGGCGTACTCAAACATGGCGGTTTCCTCACCCGCGATTCGCGCGTGGTCGAGCGCAAGAAATACGGCAAGGCCAAAGCGCGCCGAAGCTTCCAGTTCTCGAAGCGCTAGCGGCGTAAAGCCCGCAACGGTCCGAATCTGCGGAGCGGTCGGCGGCGAGGGTGCCGCCACCCGCAATGCCTAACGTTTGGTTCCTTTCCGAATAAACCGTTTCGCATTTCAATTCCATTGCCGGAAAACCCGCGACATACCCAATACACTTGGCAAATTTCTTGGTGCTACCCACTGGGCCGATGATTTCGGACCGGAGTGCCGCGGCATGGCGATGATGAACTTGGCTCAAGCGTCGGTATCGCTTGACGTCGGCACGCTGTTCGTCATCGCCATCTGCGTGACGCTGCTGCTCGGCGTGGTGCTTTTGATCGCCTGGGTGCAGGAACGCATCCCGGCGCTGGCCTGGTGGGGCGCCGCTTACCTGATCGGCGGATTTTCCGGCATGCTGTGGCAGTGGAGCGTTCATTTGCCCTCGCCAGTGCCGATGAATATCGCCAACGTGCTGCTGTTCGTCGCCGTCGGCATGATCTGGGGCGCGGCGCGGCTGTTCCACGGCCGACCGGTGCGCTGGAGCGCACAGCTCCTCGGCGCCGGCATCTGGCTGGCCGCGTGTTTTTCGCGGGCCTTCATGCATTCGCCGGTTTCGCACATCGTGCTCAGTTCTTTCATCGTCGCCGGCTACACGTTCCTGACCGCGGCGGAGCTCTGGCACGAGCGGCGCAAATCGCTGATCCGGCGCTGGCCGGCAAGCTTCGTGCCGATGCTGCACGGCGCCATCTTCCTGTTTCCGGTGGCGCTCGCCACGCTGTCGCCATCCGGCGCGACCATCCGCGGTCTCGCCGGCTGGGTCGCCGTGTTCGCCATCGAAATCCTGCTTTATGTTATCGGCGCCGCCTTCCTGGTGCTGATCCTGGCGAAGGACCGGACCGTGCGTTTCTACAAGCTGGCGGCAACGACCGATCCGCTGACCGGCGTGCTCAACCGCCGCGGCTTTTTCGAGGCTGCCGCCGAGCTCATGGCGAGCAACCGCAGCAGCCTCGAGCCGGTCAGCGTGGTCGCCTTCGATCTCGACAAGTTCAAATCGATCAATGATCGGTTCGGGCACGATGGCGGCGACGCCGTCCTGGAAATGTTCGCCGCGGTGGCGCGCAAGACCATGCGCTCGAGTGACGTGATCGGCCGGCTCGGCGGCGAGGAGTTTGTCGCCATGGTCTCGGGCACGATGGGTGATGCCACCGTCGCCGCCGAGCGCGTGCGGTCGGCTTTCGCTGCGGCCAAGGTCGAGCACAGCGGTCGGCGGATTACGGCAACGGTCAGCATCGGCATCGCCTGCGGCTCGCCGCTGACTGCCGTCGAAACGCTCATCACCCGGGCCGATGCCGCGCTCTATCGCGCCAAGGCCAATGGACGCAATCGCGTCGAGACGACTGAAGACATGGCCGGTGCTGACGCCGCCGAGCCCGCCGGTCGCGCGGTCGCGGGCGACTTGGCTGCAATCATGCGACAAGTTCCGGCCGCGGCGATGCCGCTGCGAGCCGACCGGCTTGGCGCGTGATCTAAAAAAGCTAAAGCCGCCGAACCGGCGCTCCTGCGCCGAAAGAAGAGGGCGCCGCGAAGGCGCCCTTTAAGTTCGCATCGGTCCGATGCAGGAGGATACTTACGCCGAGTAGTACATTTCGAATTCGACCGGATGCGGCGTGTGCTCGAAGCGAATCACTTCGCTTATCTTCAAGTCCGAATAGGCGTCGATGAAGTCGTCGTCGAACACGCCGCCGACCTTGAGGAAGGCGCGGTCCTTGTCGAGTTCCTCGAGCGCCTGGCGCAGCGATCCGCATACCGTCGGAATCTTCTTCAATTCCTTCGGCGGCAGATCGTAGAGATCCTTGTCGATCGCCTCGCCCGGATCGAGTTTGTTCTTGATGCCGTCGAGGCCCGCCATCAGCATGGCTGCGAACGCCAGATACGGATTGGCGAGCGGATCGGGGAAACGCACCTCGACGCGTTTCGCCTTGGGGTTGGTGGTATAGGGAATGCGGCACGACGCCGAGCGGTTGCGGGCCGAATAGGCGAGCAGGACCGGCGCCTCGAAACCCGGGACCAGGCGCTTATACGAGTTCGTCGTCGGGTTGGTGAAGGCGTTGATCGCCTTGGCGTGCTTGATGATGCCGGCGATGTATTGCAGGCAGGTCTCGGACAGGTCCGAGTATTTGTTGCCGGCGAACACCGGCTTCCCGTTCTTCCAGATCGACTGGTGACAATGCATGCCGGAGCCGTTGTCGCCGTAGACCGGCTTCGGCATGAAGCACGCGGTCTTGCCGTAGACCTGCGCGACCTGCGAAATGCAGTATTTG
>JASHXX010000106.1 GCA_030043335.1 Xanthobacteraceae bacterium | reverse complement strand
GTCGGCGTCGGGCCTGTTCCAATAGCCTTTCACGACCGCGGGGCCGCCGATCCAGATTTCGCCGGTCTCGCCGCGCGGCAGCTCGACGCCCTGATCGTCGACGATGATGATTCGGCAATTCGGGACCGGCAGGCCGACGCTTGCAAGCCGCGAGGCGGCATACTCCGCCGGCATGCTCGTCGACGGCGAAGACGTCTCGGTCGCGCCGTAGGTGTTCATCAGCCTGAGGCCGGGAAGCTTCTGGGCGAGCCGCTCGATCGTCGGCTCCGGCATCGGGGCGCCACCGAAGCCGCCGATGCGCCACGCCGAAAGGTCGCGCGTGTCGAAATCCGGCGTAAGCAGGCAGAGATTGTACATCGCCGGAACGATGAGCGTGTGCGTCATCCGCTCGCGCTCGGCGAGCGCCAGGAACGTCGGGGCCTTGAATTCGGGCAGAATGACGAGGGCGCCGGCGCAGGCGGCCATCGCCAGGATGTTGGCGACGATCCCGGTGACATGGGCGAGCGGCACGGCCGCGACCGAACGGTCGGCTTTGGTCAAGGCGAAGCAGTGCTTGAAAACGAGCGCCGAGCTGATCAGGCTCAAATGCGTCAGCATCGCTCCCTTTGGCCGGCCGGTGGTCCCGGAGGTGTAGAGAATAATCGCGGCGTCCTCTTCGTGGACCGGGACAGTTACGGTGAAAGCGCGCGCCCGCGTCAGATCCCGCCACGGCTCCTCGCCCTTCGACGCCGAAGGCGCGAGATCGGTCTCGCCGCCGACCACAATGCGCGCGCTGACGCCCTTGATCTCGTCCGCTGCCGGAAGCCGCGCCGCCAAGTCTGCTTCGTGGATCAAGAGCGCCACGCCGCAATCATTGAGTGCGAACGCGATCTCCGGCGTCTGGTAGCGGATGCTGAGCGGAACCGCGATCGCGCCCAGCCGCAGGATCGCGTAGAGCGAAAGCACGAACTCCGCGCGGTTGCCGAGGAGAAGCGCGACGCGATCGCCGGCGGCGACGCCTCGCGCGGCAAGCGCGCCGGCGACCACGGCGATGCGCGCGTCGACTTCTTTCCAGCTCCAACGCGCTTCGTCGCAGACAACCGCCTCGCCGTCCGGATTCGCCGCGACCGCCTCGTTGAGCATGTGGAGCAACGACGCGGGCCGGTCGGCAAAGCAGGACACCACGCGATTACCGTAATGCGCCCCGCGCCGGCTTCTTGGCAATGCAGCGAGTGTCCATTCCATATATTTGACGCGCCCGCGCGGAGGTCGGCAAAGCCGCCGCCCTCTCTAGCTTACCGCCGGGAGCGCAGGCGAGTCCCTTTGCCATTTCGGCGTCCAGAAGCCGTTGACGAGCACGAACTGGCCCAACAAGATGAACGGAGATGCCGCACGCTGGCGCATTTCGGCGCGCCTTGGCTTGACCCCAATGGGAGCAATGCATGGCGCTCGCTGATTCTCCTGCCGTCGCCCGCACGCCGACCCGGCGCGCTCTTGACGACCAATCCGCGCGCGAGATCGCTGCACGCATTGCCGCCGGCGATCTTTCGTCGAGCGAAGCCGTCGAGCACTTCATCGGGCGGCTCAAGGCCGTCAATGGCAGGCTCAACGCCGTTCGTCGTCGATCTGGCCGAGAGCGCGCGCAAAGCCGCGATCGAAATCGACCGGGCGCGCTCGCGCGGCGAGAAGCTTCCTCCCCTCGCCGGCGTTCCGGTCACGATCAAGGAATGCTTCGATCTCGCCGGCACCGCTTCGACGTTCGGCCTCACCACGCGCCAGCATGAGATCGAAGGCAAAGACGATCCCTATGTCGCGGCGCTGCGCGCGGCCGGCGCCATTCCGATCGCCAAGACCAATGTCCCCGCAGCTCCTGATCTTCACCGAATCGGATAATCCGCTCTATGGACCGACCAACAATCCGTGGGACCCGGAAAGATCCTGCGGCGGCAGCAGCGGCGGCGAAGCGGCCGTCATCGCCGCCGGCGGCTCGCCACTCGGCCTCGGCAATGACAGCGGCGGAAGTCTGCGCGTTCCCGCCGCGTTTTGCGGAATCACCTCGATCCGCCCGACCGCCGGCCGCACGCCGGATTATTGCGCCCACGGCCTGCCCATCGGCCAGACCGGGATTGTCAGCCAGGTCGGCCCGATGGCGAGGCACGTCGAAGACCTGTTCATGGGACTGGGCGTCCTCGACCGCGCCCGGCATCCGTTTGTCGTTCCGGGCCCCGAATTGGGCGATCCGAGCGCGGTCGACATGAGCCGACTGCGCTTCGCAACATTCACCGATGACGCCGAGTTTCCGATCGCGCCGGCGGCAAAGCGCGCCGTTGCCGAAGCCGCGCGGATGCTGACCGCGGCGGGCGCGCAGCCGGCCGCCTGGAAGGCGCCGGCCTTGAGCCGCGCGACCGACCTTCTTTTTGCCTGCCTCTCTGCCGATCGCACGGCGGCGTTTCGACATCTGCTGCGCGGCAACAAGGTCGACCGCTGCGTCCGTCCGCTCCTGCTGACGGCGCGAGCGCCGTCGTGGCTGCGCCGCATTCTTGCCTCCGCCCTCGACGCTGTCGGCCAGCGGCGTTCGGCCAGAAACATGCGGCGCTTTGCTTCCGGCAGCGCCGACGACTATTGGCGGACGATGGAGGCGATCGCGGAATTCCGCGACGACCTGCGGCGATCGCTTGACGCCGCCGACGGGGGGCCGATCGACCTTATCCTTTGTCCTGCCTACGCGGTGCCCGCGGTGCGACATGGCGCGACGGAATTGCTGCCAATGCCGGGCGCATATTCCGTGCTTGCCAATGTCAGCGGCTTCCCCGCCGGTGTCGTCCCAGTAACACGCGTGCGCGCAGGGGAAGAAAGCGACCGGCCGGCGAGCCGCGACATCGTCGATCGCGTTGCCCGCGAGAGCGAGCGAGGCAGTGCCGGGCTGCCGATCGTGGTGCAGGTGATCGCGCGGCGCGATCACGTCGCGCTGGCGGCAATGGCGAAGATCGAAGCCGAGGCGAGAAAGCAGCCGGACTATCCGGCGCGGCCGCCGTTGTGAGCGCCGAGCGCCGCGCCGCCTGTACTGGAAAGACCGCAGTTGCTAGTCTCGCCTGTCATCGATCCCAGGGAGGAAAATATCATGTTATCGAGAAGAAACTTCAGCGCCTGCGCGATCTGCGCGATCGCCGGCTTTGCCGCGACCGGGGTCATCACCGAAGCGGAGGCGCAAGCGGCCGGCCTCAAGCGCACGATCCTGCAAAAGACCGAACTGCCCGACAGCAAGTATGTATCGATCCTGGCGCTGGTCGAGATCGACGCCGGCGCCAATGTCGCCAGGCACACGCATCCCGGTATCGAGTCCACCTATCTCGTGGACGGCGGCCTCGAGCTTTCGGTGAAGGGCGAGCCCGTCAAGACGGTCAAGCCGGGCGACGGTTTTCAGGTTCCGCCCGAGACCCCGCATGCGGCGCGCAACGGCGACAAGCCGACCAAGCTGATCGTTACGTTCGTCGTCGACAAGGACAAGCCGCTGGCCTCGCCGGCGCCGGAATGAGCTGATCAGCTCGCCGCGACCTCCTCGGGCGGCTGATATTCGGCCTGCGCGCGCTGCTCAACCGGCTTTTCCACACGCGTCAGGTTGTAGGCGCTGTGAACCAGGGCCATGTGGGAGAACGCCTGCGGGAAATTGCCGACAAAGCGCTTGGTTTGCGGATCGTACTCCTCGCTCAAGAGCCCGACGTCGTTGCTCAGCTCGACGAGCCGTCGAAACAGCCGCTCGGCGTCGGCGAAGCGGTCCTGCAGCGTGTAGACGTCGGCGAGCCACAAGCTGCAGGCCAGGAACGCCCCCTCGCCGGGCGGCAGACCGTCATCGACCTCGCCGGTGTCATAGCGCATCACGAAGCCATTGCGCAGCAACCGGCGCTCGATCGCCGCGACCGTGCCCCTCATCCGCGGATCGGAAACCGGCAAGAAGCCGACGGCCGGCAGCATCAACAGGCTGGCGTCGAGCGCCTTGGCGCCGTAGGACTGCACGAAGCTGCCCAGCTCACGGTCGAAGCCTTTGGCGATGACCTCGTCGCTTATCTCCTGCCGCAGCCCGCGCCATTCGTCGAGCGGCCCTTCCAGCCCGAATGTCTCCGCGCTCTTGATGGCGCGGTCGAACGCCACCCAGGCCATCACCTTGGAATGCGTAAAGTGCCGGCGCTCGCCGCGAACCTCCCAGATGCCGTCGTCGGGATCGCGCCAGATCTGCTTGAGGTGATCGAGAAACGCGAGCTGCGCGGCCCATCCCGATTCGTTGGTCGACAGCCCGCTGCGGCGGGCCTGATGATGCACGTGCATGATCTCGCCGAAGACGTCGAGCTGGAGCTGGCTGTAGGCGGCGTTGCCGACGCGTACCGGCGCTGAGTTCTCGTAGCCCGGCAGCCACGACGCAGTCCATTCGGTAAGCCGCCGCTCGCCGCCGATGCCGTACATGATCTGCAGCTGGTCGGGACTGCCGGCGACCGCCCGCAACAGCCATTCGCGCCAGGCCTGCGCTTCCTCGAAATAGCCGGCGCTCATGGCGCCGAGCAGCACCAGCGTCGCGTCGCGCAGCCAGCAATAGCGGTAGTCCCAGTTGCGAGTGCCGCCGATCCGCTCCGGCAGCGCCATCGTCGGCGCAGCGACCATGCCGCCGGTCGGCGCATAAGTGAGCGCCTTGAGCGTGATCATCGAACGCCGAACGGCCTCAGTCCACGGTCCCGCCGGCCGGCATATAGCCGACCAATCGCGCCAGAATGTTTCGGTGTCGCTCAGCGTCCGGATCGGATCGAACGGCTCATCCACGGGCTTGTGCGACGGCAGATAGCTCAAAACGAACGGGATCGTCTCGTCGCGGCTGATCACGAAGTCGCCGACCGTGGTCATATCCTCGCCGCGCAGATGCACCGGAGTGTGCACCGTCACCATGTCCGGCCCGGCGATGGCACGCAGCGCGCCGGTTTCGAGCCGGCTCACCCAAGGCACGATCGCGCCGTAGCCGAAGCGCAGGATCAGCTCGGTGTGCATCCGCAGCGAGCCCCTGGTGCCGAGCACAAGACGCACGATCGTCGAATGCCGGCCGCGGAACGGCATGAAGTCGACGAGCGTGGCGGCGCCATCATCGGTCTCGAAATGAGTTTCGAGC
>JASHXX010000105.1 GCA_030043335.1 Xanthobacteraceae bacterium | reverse complement strand
GCACTATGCCCGTGCATGCGCAAATGCCAGTTCCAACCGCAGTCAGGCCAACCGGCGCGGATCTCTTCATGCAGCAATGTGGGACCTGCCATTCGCTGAATCCAGCGGACCCACCGCGTCAGGGGCCATTATTGGCGGGCGTATACGGACGTAAGCCTGGCAGCGTCGCCGGCTTCCAGTATTCGCCAGGGTACGCCAAGGCGGATTTCGTCTGGGATGATGCGCACCTCGACCCCTACCTGACGAACCCGCAGGCGATCATCTCGGATTCCTTCATGCTCTACAGACAGCGCAACTCCGACGTCCGCAAGGCCATCATCGCCTTTCTGAAGGACCAGAAATGACTGCCACACCCGTGCATTCGATGGTACGTGTCATTGATGAAGCGCGCGCCACCGATTTCTACCGTCGCGCCTTCGGGCTCGTGCCGGCGGATCGCATCGCTTTCGACGACTTCACACTGATCTACCTGCGTAACGCGACTTCCCCGTTCGAGCTTGAGCTCACGGTGAACAAGGGCCGCGCCGAGCCTTACGCACTTGGTGACGGCTACGGCCACTTTGCGGTCGTGGTGGACGATCTTGACGGCGAGCACGCGCGCATGGAAGCGGACCAGCTCAAGCCCGGGCCGCTGCGGGAATTGAAGCACGGTGGTGCGCGCGTCGCTCGCTTCTTCTTCATTAAGGATCCGGACGGCTACAGCATCGAGGTGATCGAGCGTGGTGGCCGCTTCCGCTGACACGGCCGCAAGGCCGCTATAACGAAGAGCAAAGGAGGACGCCATGAGAGAAGTCGATCGTCGCAGTAAGATTGATCGCCGCAAGTTCCTTACAACCGCGGCCGCGGCGCCGGCCGCGGTCGTTGCGGTGACCACCGGCTTATCCGTTGACGGCGCCTGGGCCGATAACGCCCAAGCGCTGAAACCAGAAACGATGAAGACGCTCGCGCGCGTCGCGCGTGACGTCTATCCGCATGATCACCTGGCTGATCAGTACTATATCGCGGCGGTTATCCCTTGGGATGCCAAGGCCGCGTCCGATCCCCAAGTAAAAGCACTCATCGAGCAAGGCGTCGCCCTGCTCAATGAACTCGCCCTAGCCCGATACAAGTCGCCGTACGCAGCCGTTGCATGGGAGGAGCAGCGCGTCGCGCTGTTGCGTGAAATCGAGCAAACTGAATTCTTCGGCAAAGTGCGCGGCGATTTGCTCGTCTCGCTCTACAACAATCATGATGTGTGGCCGAAGTTCGGATACGAGGGATCCTCGGCCGAGCACGGCGGCTACATCAATCGCGGCTTCAACGACATCGACTGGCTGAGCTGAGGGAGGACACCATGGCAAAATTTGACCTCAATGACGACGGATTCGTCGTTATCGTCGGCTCCGGCGCGGGCGGCGGCACGCTCGGCAATGAGCTTGCCCAGAAGGGCATCAAGGTCGTGGTCCTCGAGGCCGGCGCTCGGAACGAGATCCAGGACTTTGTCAACGACGAATGGAATAGTTTCACCCGGCTCGCATGGAAGGACATGCGGACCACTTCCGGGAGCTGGCAGGTGGCTCGTGATTTTCCGAATCTGCCCGCCTGGATCGTCAAATCAGTAGGCGGTTCGACGGTGCATTGGGCCGGCGCCTCGCTGCGCTTCGAGGAGCACGAGTTCAAGATCAAGACGGCCTATGGCGACATCGCCGGCGCCAATCTGCTGGACTGGCCGATCACGCTGGCCGAGATGGAGCCCTGGTACGCCAAGGCCGAGTTCAAGATGGGAACGACACGCACGAATGGTATCCCTGGGCTGCCCGGCAACAATAATTTCAAAGTCATGGAAGCGGGCGCGCGCAAGCTCGGCTACAAGCAGGTCCACACCGGCCGGATGTCGATCAACAGCCAGCCGCGCGACGGCCGCGGCTCGTGCCAGCAAATCGGCTTCTGCTTCCAGGGCTGCAAGTCCGGCGCAAAATGGTCTACGCTTTACACTGAAATTCCCAAAGGCGAGGCGACCGGCAATCTCGAAGTCCGGCCCAACAGCATCGCGGTGCGGATCGAGCATGACGCCGCCGGGAAGGTCAACGGCGTTGTCTATATCGACGGCGAAGGCAAAACGCAGAAGCAGAAGGCCCGCGTTGTCGCGGTCGCCGGCAATTCGCTGGAAAGTCCGCGCCTTCTCCTCAACAGTCACTCCAGCATGTTTCCGGACGGACTGGCCAACAGCTCCGGTCAGGTCGGCCGCAACTACATGCGACACATGACCGGCAGCGTCTACGCCGTCTTCGAGAAGCCCGTGCACATGTATCGGGGCACTACGATGGCCGGCATCATCATGGACGAGGCGCGCCACGACCCGAAGCGCGGCTTTGCCGGGGGCTATGAAATGGAGACGCTGTCTCTTGGCCTGCCGTTCATGGTCGCCTTCCTCAACCCGGGCGCTTGGGGCCGCAGCTTCACCACCGCGATCGACGGCTACGCGAACATGGCCGGCATGTGGCTGGTGGGCGAGGACCTGCCGCAGGAAACAAACCGCGTGACGCTCGATCCGGTCGTGAAGGATACCAATGGAATGCCGGTCGCCAGCGTCCATTACGATGATCACGCCAACGACGCCGCCATGCGCAATCACGCCTATCGACAAGGCGCGGCGGTCTACGAAGCGGTCGGCGCCATCCGGACGTTCCCGACACCGCCCTATCCCAGCACCCACAATCTGGGGACCAACCGGATGAGCGAGAAACCGCGCGACGGCGTGGTCAACAAATACGGCCAGACGCACGACATCAAGAATCTCTTCGTGTCGGACGGAAGCCAATTCACGACCAGTGCCGCGTGCAACCCGACCCTGACCATCGTCACGTTGGCGATACGCCAAGCCGACCACATCGCCGGCGCGATGCAAAAGGGCGAGATTTAGTCGTCATAGCGCAGAAAGCTGGTGGTTAGCTCTGGGCCAAGCGAGCGATGAAATGCTCGCTTGGCTCTGCCGCATGCGGCAACACTATCTTGCGTTGAACAATCTCTTGTTGAACAATATCCTTAAGACGCTCAGATGCTTGATCGTTGGACTTGAGGTCTGTATGGCAGCGTCTCACAAACCCCCACTTGGATCACTCGCGCTGATCGCCATCGTCATTGGGCTCGGCGCCGCGATCTTTGCCTATACGGCAGGATGGTTTTCGCCGCAGCGTCTCACGCCGGACAGGCTGGTCGCGGCGTTTGCGCCTCCTACCGGCGTGGCGCTTGGCCACCGTCGCAACCACGCGAAGGGGATCTGCTTTACCGGCGTCTTTGAGGCGAACGGGGCAGGATCTGAGCTTTCGCAGGCCCGGGTTTTCGCGCGCGGGCAGTATCCGGTGGTTGGGCGTTTCAATCTCGGCACCGCCGATGCGGACGCGCCGGATGCGACCGTCCGCGTGCGGGGACTCGGGATACAAATTTCAACTCCGGACGGACAACAATGGCGCAGCGCCATGATCAACGCTCCGGTCTTCGCAGTCTCAACACCACAAGCCTTCTACGAACTCTTGCGCGCGTCACACAGCAAGGATCCTGACGCAATGAAGGCTTTCGCTGCGGCCCATCCAGAGTTCGCGAAGTTCGGTGATTGGGCGAAGAACGGACCCTGGACCGGCAGTTACGCAGAGGAACGCTACAACAGCCTCAACAGTTTCGTTTTTGTCGACGGTTCCGGGGCGAAGCACGCAGTGCGATGGTCGCTGCTGCCTGTGGCGCAACTTGTCGCGGTCTCCGCTGACGAACTCGCGAAACGCGGCCCCGATTTCCTCGAGCAGGAGATCACGCAGCGCGTCGCCAGCGAGCCACAACGCTGGACCATGGTGGTGACGGTCGCTAATCCCGGCGACCCGACCGCAGACCCGACCGTGGCTTGGCCGGCCGATCGGCGATCAATTGAAATCGGGGCGCTCACAGCGCAGCAGGTCCAGGCTGAGCGAGATGGCCCATGCCGCGATATCAATTTCGACCCCACCGTCCTGCCTTCCGGAATGCGGACGTCCGACGACCCGTTTCCCGCGGCACGTTCGTCGGTCTACGCAAAGTCGTATGACCTGCGTACTGCAGAAGCCAAGGATTATCCCCGCAGCGTAACGGGAGCCAAGCCGTGACGAGCCGGCACGAGCGTTTCACCGGATGGCAGCGTCTGCTGCACTGGGTTATGGCAGCCTGCATCCTTGCTATGTTGTTTATCGGCGTCGGCATGGTGTCCACGGTCAAGCCGCTCTATCTGACACTCGTTTCAATCCATAAGCCGCTCGGTATCGCTATATTAGTGCTCGCTGTGGTCCGCTTGGCTCTACGGCTGCGTTACGGTGCGCCGTCACTACCGGCTGATTTGCCCGAGCCGATGAAGCTCGCGGCTGAAGGGTCGCATTACGCCCTGTACGCCCTCATGATCGGTATGCCGCTGATTGGCTGGGGGATGCTGTCGGCGGCTGCATATCCCGTCGTTTTATTCAGAGGGTGGCATCTTCCAGCGATTCTGCGACAGAGCGACAGCCTGCACACGCTGCTGTGGGACGCGCACTTCTATCTC
Source organism: Xanthobacteraceae bacterium (assembly GCA_030043335.1). GTDB lineage: Bacteria > Pseudomonadota > Alphaproteobacteria > Rhizobiales > Xanthobacteraceae > BOG-931. The sequence continues at coordinate 2,355 of JASHXX010000105.1, read as the reverse complement.
GCCTTTGTATTCTTTGCATTGATCCTATTGCATGTCGCGGCCGCCCTGTTCCACGCGCTGGTTCGACGTGACGGCGTGTTTGAAACGATGGCCTCCGTGTTCACTGGCGGCGAGGTCGCGCCAGCCGAGTGAGATTGCACCACTCGCAGAACCCACAGCTGAAAGCCTATCCTGCCTCGGGAGCTTGGATCGTCCTTGCTCGGATTATTGCCTCCGGCTTCACAAAGGTCAGGGGATCAGGCAAGTCTGCATACCGAAATGGTGGCGTCGATTGTCGGCTGACTGGAATTTGATCAATCCGCCGCCGCGAAGCCGCAGATTTGCGAGTGGAAGGCCAAGGGCGCTGCGCTGCAGGAAGGGGCTAGCCTTTGAGCTTGCCCGCGATTTGCGCGACGTGACGTCCTTGAAAGCGAGCGCCCGCAAGTTCGTTGTCCGAGGGCATGCGGCTGCCATCAGGTTTAGTGATCGTTGATGCGCCGTAGGGCGAACAGCCGGTAATCTCATCCGATCTCATCTGCCCTTGAAATGAGTAGGGCAGCCCGACCACGACCATGCCATGGTGAAGAAGGGTAGGAATCATCGTGAGAATGGTTGCTTCTTGCCCGCCATGTTGCGTGCCGGACCCTGTGAAAACGGAGCCCACCTTGCCGATCAGCGCACCTTTCATCCAAAGCGGTCCGGTTTGATCGAGAAAATTACGCATCTGAGAGGTGAAAACGCCAAAACGAGTGCCCGAGCCAAAGATAATTGCATCGTAGTCTGCCAGTTCCGCCACGCTCGCGACCGGCGCTTTTTGATCGAGCTTAAACCCGGACTGCTTTGCGACATCTTCCGGAACCAATTCCGGCACGCGCTTGATCGCAACCTCAGCGCCCGCTTCCTTCACACCTTCGGCAACAGCCTCGGCCATGCGCTCCATGTGGCCATAGGCGGAGTAATAGAGGACGAGGACCTTGGTCATTTCCAGACCTCCCTTTGTTGACGGCCCGGAACGTAGTGCGGCACTAGCGAATTTTATAGTAGGTACAATTGTGTGCCTGAGTTACCAGCAGAATACTTGCGACGGGGTGAGTGTTGAATGCAGGTCAGCGCAGTCAGCTCACCAGCGCCTTGCCGCCTCATTCCGCAGGTTGCGGCTCGATGTTGCCGAAAGCCGTCCGCTTGTTTCGTTTTCGCATCATCCAGTTCTGCAGCCTGTCGAAGTAGATATAGATGACCGGCGTCGTGTAGAGCGTCAGCATCTGCGAGACGGCGAGCCCGCCGACGATGGCATAGCCCAGCGGCTGGCGAATCTCAGAACCCGTCCCAGTGCCCACCATCATCGGGACCGCACCGAATAGCGCCGCCATTGTGGTCATCAGGATCGGCCGGAAGCGCAGCATGCAGGCTTGATAAATCGATTGCTCCGCCGTCAGCCCCTCGCTGCGTTGCACCTGCTGAGCAAAATCGACCAGCATGATGCCATTCTTCTTGACAATCCCGATCAGCAGAATGATGCCGACGATGGCGATTACGCTCAGATCGAAATGCGCCGCCAGCAGCAGCAACAGCGCCCCGACGCCGGCGGACGGCAGGGTCGAGATGATGGTGATCGGATGGATCAGGCTCTCGTAGAGTATGCCGAGGATGAGATAGACGACGAAGAGTGCCGCGAGGATGAGTATCGGTGTGCTTTTCAGTGACGCTCCGAATGCCTGGGCGTTGCCTTGAAAGCTCGTCTGCAGCGAGAGCGGCGCTCCCAGTTCTTTTTCAATCTGCTGGATGGCGCTGACCGCCTGGCCGAGCGCGGCGTGAGGCGCGAGATTGAACGAGATCGTCACCGAGGGGAACTGGCCCTGGTGGTTGACCACGAGTGGCGCCACCTTGATCTCCGAATTGACCAGCGTAGATATCGGCACCTGCTGTCCGCTCGCCGATTTCACATAGATTCCGCTGAGCGCTTCGGGCCCATATTGGAACCTTGGGTTCACCTCCAGAATGACGTGGTATTGCTGGAGCGTGGTATAGATCGTCGAGACGATGCGCTGGCCGAAGGCGTCGTCAAGCGTGTTGTCGATCATATAGGGCAGGATGCCATAGCTCGAGGCGACTTCGCGATTGACGGTGATGTCGAGCATCGGACCGGCATTTAGCTGATCGCTGGTCACGTCGCTGATGCTGGGAACGGCCTTCAACTTGTCAAGGAACAGGCCGGCCCAATGATTGAGCTCGCCCGGGTCGGCGTCGTTCAAAGTGAACTGAAACTGTGTCTTGTTTATCCGCGCGCCGATCGTGATGTCTTGCGCAGCCTGCATATAGAGCGTGATACCCTGAATCCTGGCAAGGTCTGTCCGCAGCCGAGCGATCACCTGCTGG
>JASHXX010000104.1 GCA_030043335.1 Xanthobacteraceae bacterium | reverse complement strand
AACTCGTCGATGATCACGACCTCGCCGTTGCGCACGATGTAGTCTTTGTCGCGCTGGAACAGTTTGTGCGCGCGCAGCGCCTGATTGACGTGATGCACCACCGAGACGTTCTCGACGTCGTAGAGCGAATCCGATTTCAGCAGCTTCGCCTCGCGCAGCCCCTGCTCCATCTTCTCCATGCCGACTTCGGTGAGATTGACGGTGCGCTGCTTCTCGTCGACCTCGTAGTCGGCCTTGTCGAGCTTGGGGATGAAGCCGTCGATGGTGTTGTAGAAGTCGGAGCGGTCGTCGAGCGGACCGGAGATGATGAGCGGCGTGCGCGCCTCGTCGATCAGGATCGAGTCGACTTCGTCGACGATGGCGTAGATGTGGCCGCGCTGCACCATGTCCTCGAGCCGGTATTTCATGTTGTCGCGCAGATAGTCGAAGCCGAGCTCGTTGTTGGTGCCGTAGGTGACGTCGCAGTCGTATTGCTTCTTGCGCTGCTCGTCGTCGAGGCCATGGACGATGACGCCGACGGTGAGGCCGAGGAACTTGTAGATCTGCCCCATCCATTCGGCGTCGCGCTTGGCGAGATAGTCGTTGACGGTGACAACGTGGACCCCGCGGCCGGCGAGCGCATTGAGATAGACCGGCAGCGTAGCGACCAGCGTCTTGCCTTCGCCGGTTTTCATTTCGGCGATCCGGCCCTCGTGCAGCACCATGCCGCCGACCAACTGGACGTCGAAATGGCGCTGGCCGAGCGTGCGCTTGCCGGCTTCGCGCACGGTGGCGAACGCCGGCACCAGAATGTCGTCGAGGCTCGCCCCTTCGGCGAGCTGCTTCTTGAACTCGCCGGTGCGCTCGCGCAGCGCCTCGTCGGAGAGCTGGGCGAGTTCTTGCTCCAGCGCGTTGATGGCTTCGACCCGCGGCCGATAGGAGCGGATGCGGCGGTCGTTGGCGGAGCCGAACAGCTTACGAGCGACAGCGCCGATCATCGCGTCATCCTTCCAGATTGAAATCTGCGCCGCGGCGCCGTCGGTTCGCCCATGATCGGGATCATGCCGGAATTTTCTCGCTCGTCTCGGCGCGATGGGCGTGGGTCCAAACCAGCGGAAAATGCGGCGCTACTGGGACTTATGCAAGGCGGCATCGAGGGCCTTGCGCACGGTCGAGACATAGGAGGGGGTCGGTTTGCTGTCAATGCGCGGCCCGCTCACGCGCTTGTCAGGAAGCGTCCGGATTTCGCCTTGCCAAGCGGTGAGGTTTCGGCGAGTGTCCGCGCCAGAATTGTCGCCGCCAAGGGCGATTAATCCCCACGCCCAAAGGATCGTATCCATGGTATTCCCCCGCCCGCTCGTCTGGTGCGCGCTCGGCGCACTCGCCGCCGCGATCCTCACCGCACCCGCCGCTGTGGTGCGGGCGCAGGATTCCGATCCGGTGGTCGCCCGCGCCAACGGCGTCGACATCCGCGAGAGCGACCTCGCCTACGCCGAGGAGGAGATCGGCGGCAACATCCCGAACATGCCGCCGGAACAGAAGCGCGAATATCTCGTCACCTATCTCGCCGACGTGGTGCTGCTGTCGCAGGCCGCCGACCAGCAAAAGCTCGGCGACCGCCCGGACGTCAAACGCCGGCTCGCCTTCGACCACAACCGGCTGCTGATGGAATCGCTGCTGCAGGGCGTCGGCAAGGCGGCGGTGTCGCCTGAGGCCGAGCACAAGGTCTATGATGATGCGGTCAAGCAGATGACCAGCGAGCAGGAGGTGCACGCCCGGCACATCCTGGTGCCGACCGAGGACGAGGCCAAGGCGATCGTCGTCGAGCTGAAAAAGGGCGCCGATTTCGCCACGCTCGCCAAGGAGAAGTCGAAGGACCCGGGCGCCGCCGAGGGCGGCGACCTCGGCTACTTCACCAAGGAGCAGATGGTGCCCGAATTCGCCGAGGTCGCCTTCAAGCTCGACAAGGGACAGATTTCCGATCCGGTGAAGACGCAATTCGGTTGGCACATCATCAAGGTCGAGGACAAGCGGATCAAGCCGACGCCGACATTCGACCAGGTCAAGACCCAGATCGACAACTACATCGCGCACCGTGCGCAATCCGAGATGGTGGAAAAGCTGCGCAGTGCCGCCAATATCGAGCGCCTCGACAAGCCGGCGGCGGCCGACCCCTCCCTCAATCCAGCCGCGCCGGCGAAGAAATAAACGGGCGCATTCCCGCTCTGATCGGCATTGCCGGGCTTGACCCGGCAATCCATCGAACCTACGGCATGATCCGGAAAAGTGGAAACCGGTTTTCCGAAACGATCATGCGCCACTAAAGAGTTAGAAACGCTCCACCGCCGCATGGATGCGCGGATCAAGCCCGCGCCTGACGCAATCGTGCCTGCCGCCGTCTCGCCCCTTGCCCCCGCCTCGTTTCCGGAAATGCCGCCGGTCGCGGGCGTACGCGTTGCGACCGCGGCCGCCGGCATCCGCTATGCCGGCCGCACCGACGTGCTGCTCGCCTTGTTCGATCCCGGTACGACCGTCGCCGGCGTATTGACCCGCTCGAAGTGCCCCTCGGCGCCCGTCGATTGGTGCCGTGCCCGGCTCAAGCGCGGGGCGGCCAGAGCGCTCGTCGTCAATTCCGGCAACGCCAACGCCTTTACCGGCAAGTCCGGGCGGGGGGCGACCGAGCTGACCGCCGCGCTCGCCGCCACGGCGGCAAGCTGCAAGCCGAACGAGGTGTTGCTCGCCTCGACCGGCGTCATCGGCGAGCCGCTCGAGGCGGCGAAATTCGCCGGTGTCATAGATGAACTCGTCGGCGCCGCTTCGCCCGGCCGCTGGCATGAGGCCGCAAACGCGATCACCACAACCGACACGTTTCCGAAGGGCGCCGCCGCGTTCGTGCGCCTCGGCGCGAGCGTGGTGACGATCTGCGGCATCGCCAAGGGTGCCGGTATGATCGCGCCCGACATGGGCACGCTGTTGTCCTTCATTTTCACCGACGCGCCGATTGCGCCCGCGGTGCTGCAGAACCTGCTGCGGCGCGGCGTCGAGGACACCTTCAATGCGGTGACGATCGACGGCGACACCTCGACCTCCGACACGCTGCTTGCCTTCGCCACCGGCGCCGCCGCGGCGCGCGGCGTGACCGCGATCGCGAAAATCTCCGACCCGCGGCTCGCCGCATTGCGCAAGGGCTTCGACGCCGTGCTCGCCAATCTCGCGGAGCAAGTGGCGCGCGACGGCGAAGGCGCACGGAAGCTGGTCGAGATCATCGTCGAGGGCGCGACCTCAAAGAAAGCGGCGCGGCGGATTGCGATGTCGATCGCCAATTCGCCCCTGGTCAAGACCGCAATCGCCGGCGAGGACGCCAATTGGGGCCGCGTGGTCATGGCGGTTGGCAAAGCCGGCGAGCGCGCCGACCGCGACCGCCTGTCGATCTGGTTCAACGGCATCCGCGTCGCCCACAAGGGCGCGCGCGATCCGGGCTATGACGAGGCGGCGGTGACTGCGGCGATGAAGAAGCCGGAAATCACGCTCAAGGTCGCGCTCGGCCTCGGCAAAGGACGCGACCGCGTGCTCACCTGCGATCTGACCAAGGAATACATCGCGATCAACGGCGACTATCGATCCTGAGCGATCGTGGCGCGGTCACCGGCGTTAGCCTTTTGTTAACCCTCGCCCGGGGCGGGAGCCATGTCCAGGATCGCGTTGTACATGCCTTTACAACCCTCGCTTGGGTTGAAAGCAGGCCTATGAGCGCCAAGCTCGTCCTGGTCGCGGCGTGTGCCCTCGTTGATGCCGACGGCCGCGTGCTCATCGCCCAGCGGCCGCCGGGAAAGGCGATGGCCGGGCTGTGGGAATTTCCCGGCGGCAAGGTCGAAACCGGCGAGCGGCCGGAACTGAGCTTGATCCGCGAGCTGAAGGAGGAACTCGGTATCGACGTCAAGGAGGAATGCCTCGCGCCGCTCACTTTCGCGAGTCATCTCTATCCCGACTTCCACCTGCTGATGCCGCTCTATGTGTGCCGCCGGTGGGACGGAATCGTCGAAGCGCGCGAGGCGCAGCGGCTCAAATGGGTGCGGCCGAACGATCTGCGCAATTATCCGATGCCACCGGCCGACGAGCCGCTGATCCCGCACCTGACCAACTTGTTGTGAAGCCGACGCCAAAAAGCCAGAAATCATGTCCGAGCCGCCGACCCTCGCTCTGCACCGATCGCTCCGGCGCTTCTTCCGCGAGGAGCGCGGCGCCACCGCAATCGAATATGCGCTGATCGCTTCCGGCATCTCCATCGTCATCGCCGCGGCGGTCATGGCCCTGGGCGGAGACGTGCAGGGCCTGTTCTCCAGCGTCGCCATCGCGCTGAAATAACGCCTGCTTTTCATCCGGCCTTTTCCCCGGTCGAAATCTCGCGCGTGCCGCGTACGTCGGCGAGGCGCGCTTTCGCCGTGCCGGGCCTGAGCGGCTGCTGCTGGCTCGGATGCGGCGCCCAGCCCGAGAGCCAGACGATCTC
>JASHXX010000103.1 GCA_030043335.1 Xanthobacteraceae bacterium | reverse complement strand
TGTGTTGCAAAAGTCATTTTGCACTTTTGCTCAAAAATTCTAAAGGCCACTGGCGCGGTTTTGGTATAGAGATGTGAGGGGCCTCATCGCCCGACGTTAAACTCATAGGCGACGCCGGTAACGCGATTGAACTTATACGAATCGGCGATTGCTTCTCGCTTCGGATTTTTCGCAAAAATTCGTTCCTCCGCAACTTTCGACTTTTGCAACACAATCGAGTCGAAAAGCGGACATACCCGATGTGATCGGGCGGCGGTAGTCGCGCCGCTTTGTTCGCCCCGTCGATAAGGCGCTTTAATGAATAATTAGCGTCAATAGATTTCTAATGAGGCGGCGGGGCGGAAAGATCGAGTCGACGCAGGATCGAGTAGCCGAGCCGCGCCGATCAAGTTTTAAACGTAGATAATTCGCTGTCGATGCGTATGGCCGAGGTTGCCTGAGGGCCGGACACCATCAAATCGGCGATTCGCAAGTCAGACCGACACGCATAGTTCCGGCGCGATGAGCGATCATGAGGAAGAACTCGAATACTCATTTTGCGCCGATGCCGGCTGGGCTCGAGCTGCCGCAGCCGGAGTCGGTCGCATCGTCGCGGCTGCGCTCAAACGAAAATTCGTGGGCCAGTCGTGGACGATGCGGTCGAGATCGTCGTAGACCGGCTTCGCCGAATGCTTGTCTTTTTTCACCCACGGATCGCGGGCTACCGCCGCTTGCATATCTTCCGCTTCGACCAACTCCTTGAGCGCGACTTCGCCTTCGGAATAGCAGCACGCATCGAGATCGCAGTCGGCGAGGATTTCTGCGTAAGCCGTGGTTACCGCAGGACCGCCGGCGACGACGCAGGTTTCCGCGTTATGATCTCGCACGACGGCGATCAGCGCCTTGAGCCACGGGTAGGACACATCGTAGGACATCGAGAAGCCGACGATGTCGGGCGTCATCGCAGCGAGCTCACGAGCGAGCCGCGCCTCCGGCGGGTCGTCGCTGGGCAAATTCAGGTCGAGAATTTCGACTTGGCCGAGGGTTGCCGCAAATCGTTTGAGGTACGAGGCGATAGTCAGCACGCCGTAGGGAAACGCCAGATAAGTTCTGTGCGTTTTTTTGGATGCGTCGAGTTGTGGCGCACCCAAATTGGAGGGTAGCACGATAAGTAAGACTGATCTTGCCGTGCTTGCAGGCGCGTTCGTGCTTTGCGAGCTTGCCGGCGCAAAAGACTGCGAGACGGCGTCGCCCTGGACCGCGCTGCTCTGCCGTCCCCGCTTCCGCAGCGTCTGAACCTGTTCGTATGAATTGTCGCTGCTGGATGCCTCGATCCTAGACACGGCACTCTCGTTCGTGCTGTTCGCCCCGACGATCAGTGCGCCTGCGCGAGAGCGGCAATGCAAAACCAGGACCACAACGCAAGTGGCGGCAAAACAAGGACTTTCGTGCAGGAGCCTTTTTGACCGGCCGGCATGGGCGCCGCTTTTCTTGCCGTCGCGGGCAAATTTGCCGAGCGAGTGCGGTGCGTCGCTAGTTGGAAGTCCGGCCTTGTTAGGCCGCCGCGGATCGATCGCGGCGGCGCGCCACTTCGGCAAGTTCGCGCCGGAGGCGCTCGATCAACTCGTCCCAATCGCCGATCGCCCGCTGCCGGAAAATGCGCATGGTCGGATACCACGGGCTGTCGGTGCGATCGAGCAGCCAGCGCCAATCCGGCGAGAATGCCACCAAAAGAGCCGTCGCCTTGCCCATCGCTCCGGCCAGATGCGCCACTGACGTGTCGACCGCGACGACAAGGTCGAGCATCGCCAGGACCGCGGCGGTATCCGCGTAATCTGCGAATTGCTGACCAAGCTGCGATATCCCATGGCGCTCCAACAGCGCCGCCTCTGCCGGGCTCACGTCCTTTTGCAAGCTGACGAAATCTATTCCGGAAACGCTAAACAGCCAGGCGAAGCGTTCGAGCGCAATCGAGCGGTGGCGGTCATTGCCAAAATCGGGATTGCCGGCCCAGCACACGCCGACACGCACCCTTCCGCTATCCGGCAGGCGCGGCCGCCAAGTAGCGAGACGGTCCGCAAGAGGCCACATATAGGGAACTTCGGCCGGCACTGTCTCGAGCTCGGTACCAAATACCAGCGGCAAGCTCATCAGCGGACAATACAGATCGAAGTTGGGCAGCGCCTCGCCGTCCGCCACCACGAGCGAAACGCGTGGCACGGTTGCCGCCAGCACTTTGAGCGCGCGCGGCACCGCAAGGATGACTTCGGCGCCGCGTGATGAAACCAGCGGCGCATAGCGCACGAACTGGATGACATCGCCCATGCCCTGCTCAGCGTTCAGCACGATCCTCTTGCCGGCTATATCTTCGCCGCGCCACATCGGCTGCGGATAGTTGGGACGATGCCCCGCGAAGTGCTTCGTCTCCCAGCGGTGTTCGTATTGCTTCCACCCTTCGCGATAATCGCCCAGACACAGACGTGTGATCGCCGCGTTGAAATTGGCCTCAGCGTTTACCGGTTCGCGCGCCAGCGCCTCAGTGTAGGCCTCTAACGCTTCCTCCAGCCGCGACAGCTTGAGCATTGCGTTCCCGCGATTGA
>JASHXX010000102.1 GCA_030043335.1 Xanthobacteraceae bacterium | reverse complement strand
GCTCGAGCTCGGTCGCGACCAGCGAAGGAAGGTGCAGCGCGGCGCTCAAGGCCGAGCGCTCGCCGCCGAACTGAAAGTCGCCATCGAGGAGCGGCGACACCATGAGGATGCCGCTCACCATGATGCCCTGGTCGCTGCGCAGCTCGCCCGCCACCTTGGCGGCGCGGAAGCCGCCATAGCTTTCGCCCAGGATGTATTTCGGCGAAGCAACGCGGCCGTTCTTGGCGACATAGAGCGCGATCGCCTTGGCCATCGATTCGGCGTCGCGGCGCACGCCCCAAAACGCGCTGCCGCCGTCGGGCTTCGCCGGCCGGCTCCAGCCGGTGCCGACCGGATCGATCAGCACCAGGTCGGTGAAGGCGAGCCAAGTGTCCGGATTGTCGACCAGACGGACAGCGGCGCCGTCGCGCCCGTCCATGCCGAACTCGGCCAGCCGCGGCCCGACGAGCCCGAGATTGAGAAACGCCGAGCCGGCGCCGGGCCCGCCATTGAACACGAAGGTCAGCGGCCGCCGCGCATCGTTCGATTTCGCGACGTAAGCGGTATAGAACACCGCCGCCGAGCGCTCGCCCGACTGGTCGAACAGCGAGAATGTGCCGGCGGTCGCGGTATAGGCGAGCTTGCCGCTTGCGGTATCGATGCTGTGCTCGGTGACGGAATCCCCGGGCAACAGCGTGAGCACGCCGGGCCCGCTCTGTTCCTGCCGGCCCTGGTCAGCGCGAGCGCGTTCGCCCTGCGGCCGGGCGGCGTGTTCCTGGGCGAACGCGGCGCCGGCGAGGACCGTGACGGCAAAGGCAATGACGGCACGGCGACAATCGATCATCTCTGGTCGTCCTTTTTGTAACAATGCGTCGCCCGCGCTGATTTATGATCGCCTGGCGAAAACGCCCGAAAGATGGCTGTCTTGAACGTCCATTCTATCGGATCGGCGCCAGCCGAACGAGCGGCCGCACGGTTGCGAGCCCGTAGACAACCCCGGTCGGATCGGGGAAGTTCTCGGCCTCCCGGCGCCATCGGAGTCGCCACGTCATGCCGTTCCCACGCGCGTCGAAGGCTCTCGCGCGCTTCACCGTGCTCGATCTGACCCGCGTGCGGGCGGGGCCGACCTGCGTACGCCAGCTCGCCGACTGGGGCGCCAACGTCATCAAGATCGAGGCGCCGCCCCAGGTAGAAGCACAGATGACTGGGCCGCGCGAAGGGCCCGACTTCCAGAACCTGCACCGCAACAAGCGCAGCATCACGCTCAATCTGAAGGCGCCGGCAGGGCTCGCCGCCTTCAAGCGCATGATCAAGAAGGCCGACGTCGTGGTGGAGAATTTCCGCCCCGACGTGAAGAAGCGGCTGGGCATCGATTACAAGACGCTGGCGCGGATCAATCCGCGCCTGGTGTTCGCCAGCATTTCCGGCTTCGGCCAGTCGGGACCGTACGCGGTGCGGCCCGGCTTCGACCAGATCGCGCAGGGCATGGGCGGGCTGATGTCGATCACCGGGCTCCCCGGTCAGGGACCGGTCCGCGCCGGCATTCCGGTCGCCGATCTCAGCGCCGGACTCCTGGCGGCGCTCGGCATTCTCGTCGCGCTTCTAGAACGGGAGAAATCGGGCAAGGGCCAGGCGGTCGAGACCTCGCTCCTCCAGGCGCAAATCTTCATGCTCGATTTCCAGGCCGCGCGCTTCCTGGTCAAGGGCGAGGTCGCGCCGCAGGCCGGCAACAATCACCCGACCAGCATTCCGACCGGCGTATTCAAGACCCGCGACGGCTACATCAACGTCGCCGCGCCGGGGCAAAAAATGTGGCAGCGGCTCTGCCGCGCCGCCAAGGCGGAGGCGTTGCTGCAGAAGGCCGACTATAGGGACGAAGCGGCGCGCTCGCAGAACCGCGATGCGCTCACGGCCGACCTTGAAGCTTACCTCGCCAGCCGCACCAGTGCCGAGTGGGTCGAATGCTTCAACCAGGCCGGCGTGCCCTGCGGCCCGATCTATGCGATCGACGAGGTGTTTGCCGACCCGCAGGTGCGCCATCTCGGCATGGCGCAGAGCGTGACCCGCAGGGACAAGAGCAAGATGCGGCTCCTCGGCCAGGCGGTGTCGCTGTCTCGCACGCCCTCGCGCCTCGCCGCGCGGCCGCCCGACCTCGGCGAGCACACCGACGCGGTGCTCAAGGAGTTCGGTTTCAGCAAGCGCGACATCGCGGCGCTGCGCAAGGCGGGGGCAGTGTGATGTGCTCGGGCGTCATTGCCGGGCTTGAGTCCGCAATCCATGGTACGGCGACGCGGCATGGATGCGCCGATCGAGCCGGCATGACGAGAATGAAACAAGGGACCAGGTAATGACGCAAACCGACAAGCTCGTCTCGCGCAAGGAAGGAGGCGTCGGCATTGTCACCTTCAACAATCCGCAGCGGCACAACGCGGTGTCGCTGGAAATGTGGGAGGCGACGCGCCGCGCGCTCGAGGCCTTCGCAGCCGAAGAGGCGGTGCGCGTCGTGGTGCTGACCGGCGCCGGCGACAAGGCATTCGTCTCTGGCGCCGACATTTCGAAATTCGAGAGCGAACGCGCCTCGCTCGAGGCGATCCGCACCTACGACGCCACGACCGCGGCGGCCTTCAACAGCGTCTATGAATTCCCGAAGCCCACCATCGCTATGATCCGCGGCTACTGCATCGGCGGCGGCCTCGGCGTCGCCACCTGCTGCGACTTGCGCATCTGTTCCGACGATTCGGTGTTTGCGGTCCCCGCGGCGCGGCTCGGCCTCGGCTACGGCATTGCCGGCCTCAAGCGGCTCGTTGACATTGTCGGGCATTCCTACGCCAAGGAGATTTTCTATACCGCGCGCCAGTTCGACGCGCGCGAGGCCTACGCCATGGGCCTGGTCAATCGCGTGGCGCCGGCGGCCGAGCTCGAGAGCTATGTCAAGAGCATCACCGACATGATCTGCGCCAACGCGCCGCTCACCATCAAGGCGGTCAAGTTCGCGGTCGGGGAGATCCTCAAGGACGAATCGCAGCGCGATGTCGGACGCGCCAACGCCATGGTCGAGCAGTGCTTCGCCAGCCGCGACTATGTCGAGGGCCGCACCGCCTTCATGGAGAAGCGCAAGCCGGTGTTTACCGGCCGGTAATGCGGTTCGCTTCGGCCGCGAACCGTGCGGCCTTGTTTCCCTGCGCCTGCGCCGCTAAATACGGCGCGTTCGACCGGGCTTTTGCTTCTGCGGAGAGGTGGCAGAGTGGTTGAATGCACCGCACTCGAAATGCGGCATACGGGCAACCGTATCGGGGGTTCGAATCCCTCCCTCTCCGCCAACTGCGTCATTCGCGCCATTTCGCGACCCTTCGCCATAAGCCACAAAAGCCTGTATGGATCGGCATAACTAGGCCGCATGTTCCTCTTTACACATTCGCGGTCCTTCGCCATAATCCGGTCGATAACTGTGGACATAACCGTAGATCGGCTATTCGATCGGCAAAACAGACAAATTCCGCACGGGGAATATTGGGCAATGGCACGTGCTAGCGAGCGGCTCACCGCCCTGAAGGTCGAGAAGGCAAAAAAACCCGGCATGTATGCCGACGGCGGCGGGCTCTATTTGCGCGTCACGCCGGAGGGCGCGCGCAACTGGGTTCTGCGCTACATGCTCGATCGCCGGCCGCGCTGGATGGGCCTAGGTCCGCTCGCGCTCTATGGCCTCTCAGAGGCGCGCGCGCGGGCGCTGGACGCGCGAAGGAAGCGCCATGAAGGAATTGACCCCATAGAGGCGCGGCGCGCTGAACGGGCGCGGCAAAGGCTCGACGCCGCCAAGGCTGTCACCTTCAAGCAATGCCCGGAGTCCTACATCGCCGCCCACAGCGCTGGCTGGCGCAACGGCAAGCACGCGGGACAATGGAGCGCGACGCTTTCGACCTACGCCTACCCCGTTATCGGCGCACTCCCCGTGCAGGCGGTCGACACCGGCCTTGTGCTCAAGGTGCTCGAGCCGATCTGGGTGGCAAAGCCCGAAACGGCGGGCCGCGTTCGTGGACGCCTGGAAAGCATTTTGGATTTCGCCAAGGTTCGCGGCTATCGCGACGGCGAAAACCCGGCCCGCTGGCGCGGACACCTCGACAAGCTGTTGCCCGCACGCTCCAAGGTGCGCGTGATCGAGCACCATGCGGCCCTGCCGTACGCCGAGCTACCTGCCTTTCTGGCGAGCTTACGCGGACAAGAGGGCATTGCAGCCCGCGCCCTGGAATTCTTGATCCTGACGGCCGCCCGCACCGGCGAGGTGATCGGCGCGCAACGGAACGAAATCAATCTGTTCGACAAGACTTGGACGATTCCGGCCGCGCGCATGAAGGCGCACCGCGAACACCGCGTCCCGTTGTCCGCGCGGGCGCTGGCCATCCTCGAGGAAATGCAAGCGGCTGGCGACAGTGACGCCGGCCGCGCCTTTGTGTTTCCGGGCGGCAGGGCGGGCACCGGGCTTTCGAACATGGCGTTTCTGATGCTGTTGCGCCGCATGGGTCGCGCCGATCTGACGGCGCACGGCTTCCGCGCCACGTTCAAGACTTGGGCGAGCGAGCGCACGTCGTTTCAGAACGAAATTGTCGAGGCCAGCTTGGCGCACACAATTGGCGGAAAAGTCGAACAAGCCTACATGCGGGGCGACCTGTTCGATAAGCGACGGCGGCTCATGCAGCAATGGGCAACGTTCTGCACCACGGCGCCCGCGGACAACGTACGGAACAGGATCGTTTCACTTCGCAATTCGTGATAAGAGGTTCGCGTGGCGGATAGGGTAGCTCCCGACAAGGCCAGCTCCGCACCGGCCTTCCGCCGCCGACCACCCTTAGTGCGGGATGCACCAGCGGAGGTGCATGCGATGGCTGGCGGAAAGCCTGGCGTTTTCGTTCCTGCCCCATTGAATTCCGACGAAAAGCCTTTCGAAATCACAGATGAGATAACCGTCTTCAATGGGGCGATAGTCTACTCCGGCCGGCACTCTTTTCCAACATTTTTGAAGGATGCGAGCCTTTCAGATCATCTAAAGTTTCTCCGAGCTGGTATCCCCCACGCATCAAGATCAAGGATTAGACTAAGAGCACGTCGCAGCTGGGATGTTCTGCGCGACATCATTGATAGAATTGAACGGAATGAAATTCGCCCGACCCGGCGTGCATTCGACGAGCGTGGCCAATTGGATCCCGTTCGCACGGAAATCCGAACGTGGACTCTAGCGGAACTCGCCAGGCGGGCGGCTGACGCTCAAGTGCTCGCGCTCAAACGGTCCCGCCAAGGAAGCTTCGCTTAGAATCAGAATTTGTAGTTCACGCCAGCCAGGACATTCTGGACATCCGCTTTGGCATTGAGGGTACAAATGCCACCACAGCCGCTAAAAGCTGCACTTTGCGTGCCGAAGCCCATGAAGTTGTATTCGGCAAATACCGACCAGTGCGGCGCGAACATCCATTCGGCACCGGCACCGACTGTCCAGCCAGTCTGAACGTTTGAGAACTCGCCAACTTGCGCACTCGCGCCATTGAAGGCGGTTATGTCGGTGTTGGTCCATGCCGCGCCACCCTGCGCATAGAGCAACACGGTCGGCTGAACGAGATAGCCGGCGCGAGCCGTCAAAGTATCGAACCAGTTCGTACGGCTGTTGAAGGTCCCTGATAGCGGTATCGTCGAAAACGTCGTGCTGCCGTTCAAACTTGTCGCATCAAACATATTGCGAAGACCAACCACCCACGTGCCCATTTGGTAATCGCAGCCGATCTGACCACCACCGGCAAAGCCGCTATTGCTTGCTGAAAAGTTTACGCCGTTTACGTCGGTAAGATCGACGCTTGACCACGCCCCGCCGACGTTTCCGCCGACGTAGCAGCCCGTCCAAAAATAAGGAATGGGCACCGGCGGTGCATAAATCGGAGGTGGAGGCCTCCGGTCTATGTCCGCTGCTAGTGCGCGTTGGCTCGCAGTCAGATCAATGACCGCCGCGGCAATCAGCATTAACAATGATTTACGCATCACAATACCCCATTTGCTCCAGGGCCAATTGAAGTGTTCCCATAATCTTGCACCGACGTGGATAAAACACGGCATCTTGCACCGACGTGGATAAAACACGGCGACATAGCAAATAAATCGTAAATCGTGGATGGCGGTGACGTTCGCTTAGGCGGGGCCACAACGGGCAACAGCTTGCCTATTGTCGAGGACAGCGGCCGAGCTGCTCTAGCGTTAGCCAGCAGTACGTTAGCAGCCTTGAACACAAGGTCGGGGACAGAAAATTCACACCGTCAGGCCCTCGCCCTCCCGTTCCCGAGTTTGCTACCGGCAGACTTCGATCGCGGCGCGGGCGCATCTCATTCAGCCATGGACCGTCATCAACGCCGGACGTTGGACCCCGTCCATAATTTCGATGCCCAGGGTGGTCCAAAACGGGTGCCGAAGATGGCCGTCGGGGCATAAATTCCGCCTCGATCTGTCGCGTGGTTTGTGGACAGGACGGACCGCAATTTCCCAACGGCTTGGAAAATTAGGATATTTTAGGCCCCTTGGGCGGACTCCCTTCCGCCAACGTGTCACATTAGCTTGGCTCGGGTCCGGCCGTTTCGGTGGCCCGACCGGCAACAGAATCATCTCCGCGCTCGACGGCTTGTTGAGCTGAGCTTTGCTTCGACTTAGACCGGCCGTTTACATTCGCTCGACCCATTGGGAACGCGATGGTCCAGGCTGAAACGGGTCACCGAAATATTGGGTCTCACGGACAACCTGCTCATCCTCAAATTCCATGATGCTCACCGTATACGATGGCTGCCCGTCGTAAGTGAGGATGAATTCGGTCACCCAGAGATTGGCAGCGTCAATAATTCGCCGCACCGAAAATCGCTTGTAGTTCGGCTGCGCCATGCGAGATGCCTGAATTCTGTCGCGGCCGCGAATCCGCTCGCCCGATTGCGGATACTCCAGTACCGCGTCCTGCCGGTAAATTTGATGTTCGGCATTGAAATCGTTGGCGTCGGAGGCCGCCCAGTGGCGCTCCAGAGCGGCTCGAACGTTTGAGTTTGTCATCGCGGCATTGCCCCTGCCTTTCGCTCGCGAACCGGGCCGTTGTCGGCATCAGAGCGGTTTGAGTTCGCTTAGCGACGAACCCTGCGCGCGCTTCGTGGAATTCGTCCAGACTGAGGGTATCTCTAACGGTTCGGATTCTCAGACGGAGGCCTTGAGACGCCGAAATCTGACCGTGTGGCTTGCGGCCGAACCAAAGAGCCGCCCCCTATTCGTGAAGCAGCGTTTGCCAGTTTGAAGGCACCGCTCCGGCCGGTCCGGGCACCGGTTGATCCAACGGACGCGAGTGCGGAGCATGAAGCTTCGGGCCGGCGAAGAATTCCTCCGTACGATAGTCGTAAAACCATCGCTCGCCTGGCTCGAAGCTGGTGATGATCGGGTGGCCCGTAGCGGCGTGATGTTTCGAAGCATGCTGACTAGGCGAACTATCGCAGCAGCCGATATGACCGCACTCGGCGCATCTGCGAAGATGCAACCACCATCCGCCCGCAGCCGAGCACTCGACGCAAACTGTTCCGCTCGGCTTGGCCGCCGGGTTGATACCGTCCTTTTCGGACTGCATAGCGGAGCTCACGTCGGCGGAGTGTACGCGGTCGCCGCGGATGCTTTCATGGGTCGTGCCGTTTAGCCGTAAGCGACGCCCGGGTTACTTTGCCCAACTTCGATAATGTAACCGTCAGGATCGCGAATGTAGCAGCGCGTCTCGCCGTATTTTGGCTTTGGCTCGGTGATGAACTCGGCGCCTCGACTTCGCCATAGCTCATAGCACGCTTGAATGTCCGCTACGCGGATATTCATGAAGCTGCTGATTGAATCGGGGTCGGGGGGGACGTTGAGCGTTACCGTTGGTTTGTCGGGCGTCGGACCGCCCCCGACATTGACAATGAGCCACGTGTTCGCGATCTGGAGGTAACCCGGCGCGCCCTTGCTGTCGCCTCTGCTCAGAATGCGACTACCGAAGACCGTTTCGTAAAATCGAAGCGATCGCCCGATGTCGGCGACGGTGAGAAAGTGTGCGACGGTAATGCCGTCCTGCGGCGGCATCTGATAGGTTTTCTGGTCGACTTGCGCCTGGCTCATGGACGACTCCTATTCGGTTTCGGGGGATATTTCGGAGGATATAAAGTCACGATCGGTCAGTCGAAATGTTTGGCCAAGAACGCAAGAACGAGAGTGGCGATCTCGTCGTTCTTCTCGTCCAAGGCGAAATGGCCGGCGTCGAGCAGGTGGATTTCGGCGTCAGGCAGATCGCGCTTGAACGCCTGCGCACCGGCAGCGATGAACGAGGGATCGTTCCGCCCCCAGACTACCAGAGATGGCGGCTTGTGCTTGCGCAACCACGCTTGCCACGCCGGATAGGACGCGACATTCGTCCGGTAGTCGTACAGCAGATCGGCCTGGATCTCGTGTTGGCCGGGTCTCGACAAGTGAGCGTACTCGTCGGTCCAGGTGTCCGGGTTGTAACGTTCGGCATGCGAGGTGCCGAGCGTGTGACGCTGTTCGGTCGCCGTGAGCGACACGAACGCGTCGAACACTTCAGGATGCGCTTTCGGATCGGCCCAATATTGCGCAATGCCAGCCCACTTAGCGCCCAAGCCCTCCTCATAGACATTGGCGTTCTGGACGATAAGTGCTCGCAGCCGCTCCGGATGCGCCGAGATGATGCGAAAGCCGACCGGCCCGCCATAGTCGTGAAGGTAGAAGGTGTATTTGTCGATCTCGAGTCGCTCGAGCAGAGCGTTGATTGTCTTCGCCAAATTGTCAAAGGTGTATACGTACGACGGCGGCGGCGGGGCGTCACTCTGACCGAAACCTGGAAAATCCGGCGCTATTAGATGATAGCGCGTTGCGAGCAAAGGGATAAGGGTATCGAACTCGCGCGAGGAAGAGGGGAAGCCGTGCAGGAGCACGATCGTCGGCGCGCTCTTCGGACCAGCCTCGCGATAGAAAACTCCGACGCCATCAACCGTCACGCGATGATAGGTCGTTGTCGCCGACGTCGACTCCAGTGAAGCAGCCTGCGCAGGATGACCGCCGATCAACGCCGTCGCAGCTGCCAGAAAAATCTGAGTTGTCACAATTGCATACTCCACGAACCGTCCGCCTGCGCAATTTGTCGGCAGCGCCCATCCAATAGCCACAGATTATGGTGCGGCGATTCCTAGCAATGCATCGACCGAATATTTTCCCGCACCGGCCACGGACAACAGCAGGAAACCTCCCATGATACTGAGATTTTTGTAAAAGCCATCCATGCTGTCGACGTAACCCGCACCTTTCACCGTCCAATAACGATGCCCGATAAGCGCAGTTCCCAGTGTGTAAAAAAACATCAGCAAGGCCGCAGGACGCGCGAGCGCGCCGACAGCGACCGCGAACGCGACCGGAAGCTCCATGAAGGTTGCTACGGCAGCAGCCAGTACCGGCGTCGGAACGCCAAGCTCGACCATTTGACTGACCGTGCCCGAAAAGTCCCTCAGTTTTCGCCAGCCAAAAATCAGAAACAGCGCCGTGAGGAGAAGGCGCGCCGCGAGAATGAGTTCATCGTTGATGTCGTTTGTCAGAACACTACCCTCAGTCGCAATTTTCTTGTCGTTACAGATCGATCAAGAGAAATCCCGGGGAATGGAGCGGTTCCAGTCGCGACGACACACTTCGTTATCGCCCTCCCAGGCGCGTAAACTTCCCTGCAGCAGGAAGGCGTCGCCGGTGCATGACATCCGCAGCCGCGTCTCGACCCGGATCTGCCATTCATTTCGCGACAGAGTCTGAGTATCGCGCAGTTCGGCAACGGCGCTGAGCGGATCATTCTCCTCGACGTGATACTGCGATTTCCACTGTGTGCCTAGTTCCAGACCGATGCGGTCGATGCGCTCAATCCGGACGCCATCACGGTGAATAACGGTTGGTTTCTCGGGCGGCGCCGTCTCCGGTTCGGGAAATGGCGCGAGCGTCGCATCTGCCCCGTTGGGCGAGCGTTGCGGCAGATCGAGCGTGCCGGCAAAGATCCGCACAGTCGCCGTCTCCGGACCGGGCCAGATCATCGGCCAGTACGTCGTCGATATCGCAAGTCTCACCTTGTGGCCGGCTGGAAATGCCGAGCCCGCATCATTGAGCTTTATGTGCACGCGGTAGCGTTCGCCTGTCGTCAGCAGGGCGGGCTGTTCGTGGCCCTCGCGATGAGTGAGGTTGAGCACGCCATAACTGACGCGCAGCGATTCACCGGACGGGTGCACATCGCATAGCCGCACGGCCAGATTCGCAATCGGCCGATCGGACGCGACATCAAGCGTGACGACAGGGGCGCCAAGGATCTCGATCGGCTCATCGAGTGGCGTCGTCTCGAAAACCAGGGAGCGGGCGTCGTCTTCTTGCTGGTCGCCGGCCTGATCATGCCCACGGCCGAATGGAACCCAATAGCCCGCACACTTGCCAACCGTCTGCGGCGAACATACCGCTCGAGCCGTCAAAGATGCGCTTGCCTCTCGAAGTCCGGTGTCGGTCAAGAACAACCGCCGGGTTGTTACCGTTGGTGCGGGCCACGAAGGCTCAGCAATCCATCGGCCCGGCAAGGTGTCGTGGTGGGTCGCCGGTTTCACGCTTTCCGTCATCCACGCACGCAGCATCGGTTCGTCCGTCACGCCGGTATCGATGCCCTTGAGCCAGTAATCCCACCAACGCAGGATTTCCTGGAGGAATCCGATCTGGGGTCCGGGAAGTGCAAAGTGCGGATAGGCGTGCCCCCATGGTCCAATGAGACCCTTGCGGGGCACCTTCAGTCCCTCGAGAAGGCGCGGGATTGCATTCTTATAACCATCGGTCCAACCACCGACGGCATAGACCGGGCATTGGATTGCTGCGTAGTCCTCGCACACCGATCCGTGCCTCCAATATGCATCGCGTCGTTGGTGCTGCAGCCAATTGTCCTGGAACAGCGGTATGTGCTGCAGGCGCTCCAACCACATCGCCCGCCAGCTGTCGCCGACCAGCGCAGGATCGGGCGGAAGGCACATCAAGCTGAAAAAGAAAAAGGCCCACTCAAGTCCGGCGGTAGTAAGAAACGTGCCGCCCATGTAATGCGCGTCGTCGGCGTACCGATCGTCGGTCGAACAAATGGTGACGATAGCTTTGAGTGCCGGAGGACGGCGCGCCGCAATCTGAAGTCCATTGAACCCACCCCAGGAAATTCCCATCATCCCGACGGAGCCGTTGCACCAGCGCTGAGCTGCCAGCCAAGCGATCACCTCCAAGCCATCGTCTTGTTCCTGCTTGGCGTACTCGTCGAACAACAAACCCGTCGATTCGCCGCACCCTCGAAGGTCGACGCGAACGCCGGCGTAGCCGTGACCCGCCAGATAGGGATGAGTCAGCGCGTCCCGCTCGTATGTGCCGTCGCGCTTGCGATATGGGAGATACTCCAGGATTGCAGGAACCGGATTCTGTTCGGCATCTTCCGGCAACCAGATGCGGGCCGCCAGCATCGTACCGTCTTTCAACGGTATCAACGTGTGCTCGATAACGCGCACGGCGTTTGGAAAAGTCGTGACAATCACGGGGACACTCCCATTGGCAATGATTACGGAAGCTGCAAGCCGTCACAAATCGACGGCGATGTGTGCTTCCGAGGGTGGCGGGATTTTCGCCATTGCGAACTCACGCGCCGCGTTTGTCGATCAGGCCCAAGATCAAGGCATCAAGGCTATAGGGTCCGGCGCCAGCCGAGATGACCATTGTCAGCATGAAGGCATAGAGGACCTCGGGCAGATAGAGCCAATCGTCGATGCGGTCTGATTCATCGATCGGCTTGTAGACCTTAATTCGCTGCGGTCCCGAGGTAGCGATGGCGACGAGGATGATGACAAGCAGGCCAAGCGCGGCGAGTGGCGCCAAAAGCCCGATGAGGACGCCGCCGCCGGCGGTGATCTCGACCAACGGTACCCACCATTGATTGAAGCCGACTGCATGAACGCCGAGTTCCTTTAGTTCGTCGGTGAACTCGCGATGGCGCTGTGGGTTGAACAGCTTGTGGTAGCCCGAGAGCATAAAGAACGCCCCGACTGCGATCCGGTTCAGGGTGATCGCGAGGTCGGTCCACCCAACACCAACGAACAGTAAATCCATCATGGTCCATCTCATTCGATCTCTCCTACGCTGTCTTCGGGCTGGACCGATCTGAATGCGGTCTGCCAGGGCGGGTGCGTTTGAACCATCGCCGTCGTCCTTGTCTCGACGTTTTGGTCGGTCTGACAGAAAACTCTGCGGATACCAGCAGCGTGGACGCGGACGGCAACGCTGCCCCCCCAAAACCTGTTCAGCCTAGCCCTCCCTGGGTGGAAGGAAAATGCGAGAACGATGTGGTCCGTAGGTGCGGCGGAGGTCAGCCTTTCGCCAAGTCCGGGTCCGAGTCCGGTGTTCCCAACAGGACGCTCATTCGCTTTTCAACGAAGCCGTGCCACGCGGGGTCGCCCACGAGGCGAGGCAGCAGGCGTCTTGGCAGGTAAATGATCATTTACTAGACGATGGGCCGTTTGTGAATGATCATTTGCCGGTTGAAGCCGGAGGCCGCCATGGACCGAATCTATGTCGTGACCGGTCCTGCGTCCGGCATCGGAGCGGCAACCGCGCGCTACCTTCGGGATCGGGGAGCCCGTGTCATTGCTTGTGATCTCCACGATGCGGACGTCATCGGGGATCTCGCGACTGACGAAGGACGTGCGGCGCTGGTCGACGGCGTCACACGGCTGTCCGGAGGGACGGTCGACGCCATCGTTGCAAATGCCGGTGGCGGCGCACCGGAGACCAGCCTCTCGTTGAACTTCTTCGGCGCGGTGGCGACCCTCGAAGGGTTGCGGCCGCTCCTGGAGGCCGGCCCTGCGCCTCGTGCCGTGATGGTGTCGTCCATAGCCTCGCTGAGCCCGCCTGATGCGGCACTCGTCGAGGCTTGTCTCGGTCTGGACGAACGCGCGGCGACCGTTGCAGCGAGGGACGCGATCGCCGCGGGAAAAGGCGCAGATCTGTATGGCAATGCCAAGCAAGCTTTGAAACGTTGGTGCCGAAGGGTCGCGGTCGAACCGCAATGGGCTGGTGCCGGAATTCCGCTGAATGTAGTTGCGCTAGGGTTTTTCGACACGCCCTCGGCTGCGTATATCCTTTCAGATCCCGATCGCAGAGCGGCGATGGGTCGGATGGTGCCGCTGCGCGGGGCATATCCCGGTCATCTGAGCAGGCCGCGGCCATCCTTGCTTGGTGCGTCAGCCCGGAGAATTCTCTCATGACCGGACAAATCCTCTTCATCGATGGTGGTGCGGAGTGTTGGATGCGCGGACGGCATTCCAAGTGAGCGACTGGTCTTCCGGTGTCTGCCCTTGACGCTGCGGACGGCTCCACCACTAGCACGCTGACGGACAAAGAGTAGGGGAGATATCCGCTTGGCGAAGGCTTTTGTTCGTCGCTAGAGCGGCGTCTCTTTGCCCGCCTCCTTTCTGACCGCGAGGCTTGCCTCCTCAAGATCAAGCTCGCGCTCAATGCGCCGACGCGCTTCGTCGGTGATCTGCCCATTCTGCAACAGCTGATAGATATATTCGCGCTCGGCGGCGATCAGCTCCAACCGCAGTTCCGTTGCTGCCGCAACCACTTCGAGCCCGTCCGTCCTGCTCTTCGGCAGCTGCCCGGCGCGGTAATCGTGGCGCGCGCGTAAAATGGCGAGCACGTCCGCGGGCGTCTCGCCGTCCGCGGCGAGCCCATCGAGACGATCTTGCGCGACATTGAGTGCATCGAGCCGAGCGCTAATCTCTGCATCTTGCTCCCGCCGACGCTCGTCCTCGGCGTCGTGCGGCAGAGCGAGCCAGCGCACGATTGCCGGCAGCATCAGGCCCTGACCAATCAGTGTGACGACGATGACGCCGAAGGTCACGAAGAGAATAAGGTCGCGACCGGGAAACAGCCTGCCGGAGGCAGTAGTCAGCGGGACTGCAAGCGCTGCCGCGAGCGAAACAACGCCGCGCACGCCGACGAAGCCAAGCAGGAAAGACCACTGCCAGGGCGGCAGCGGATCTCGGCGCGCCAGCGCGGGACTGAGCCAGCGCGGCAGATAAACCGACGGATAGACCCAGATGAATCGCGCCAGCACGATCACACCGACGGTCAGCGGCACCGCCAGCACGAGTTCGTGCAGTAGCACCGAATCGGCTCGATCGAGCAATACCCGGGTCTCCATGCCGGTCACCAAAAACAAGAGACCCTCGAGCAAATAGATGAGCAGATCCCAAAAGAAGATGCCTTGCAGCCGGGTCGCCGCCGGAATGAGCAGCGGTCCGTTCCAGCTCACGTACAAGCCCGCCGCTACCGTCGCCAGCACCCCGGACCCGCCAAGATGCGCTGGAATGAGAAACGCCGCGTATGGCGTCAAGAGCGAGAGCGTGATCTCGACGCGCGGATCATTGGCCCAGCGGCGCAAGCGCAGGCTATACCAGCCGACGCCAATGCCGTAGGCGATTTCACCGACCACGATAAGAGCAAAAGACCCGACGGCCTCGCTCAGCGAAAACGCGCCGCTGCTCACCGCGGCGACGGCAAAGCGGTAAAGGATCAACGCCGTAGCGTCGTTGGCGACGCCCTCTCCCTCCAACACCAGGATTAACCGGCGAGGCAGACCCAGATTTCGGATGATTGCAAGCGGTGCGACAACGTCGGTCGGCGCCACAATGGCACCGAGTACGAAACCAACGACCCAGGGCATGCCGAGCACCAGGTGGGTAACCGCCGCCACCGCCCAGCTGGTGAAGATGACGCAACCAAAGGCCAGCAGCGTGATCGGCCGCAGGTTGAAACGGAATTCACGCCAGCTCATAGCGACGCCGGCCGAATAGATCAGCGGCGGCAGAAAGCCGAGCAGCACCAATTCAGGCGCGAGCGCGATCCGCGGCAGGCCGGGAATAACGGCAAGCGCAATGCCGGCGACGACGAGCAGGATTGAAGGAGCCGTGTTCAGGCGCTTGGCGACAACGGCGACGACAACGAGCACCGCGAGCAGCAACAGTATAGTTTGAATCGTAGCAGTCATGGGCAGCACGATGCCGACTATCTGGGACCGGTCAAGCGGACGAAGGCTACGTGTCTGTTCCCTGCGGGCGAACAGGATGACGCTTGTCGGATCAACGTCTGCGGAAAGACGGCGATAGAGAGAAACCTCAACGACGACGAACAGGGCGGACGCGGCCAGAACGGAGTACGGCGGTCTCCCCCTCCGCCA
>JASHXX010000101.1 GCA_030043335.1 Xanthobacteraceae bacterium | reverse complement strand
GCAGCGCGTAGTTGCCGTCCGCGGTCTTCTCCGCGTCCTGCAGGTAGAAGTTCTGGATCGGAATGTGATTGTTGCCGAACTTGAAGCTGCCGCGCACCGACTTGAAGTCGGCCTTTTCCATCGCCCTGCGTATGCCCTCCTTGTCGGCGAGGTCGCCCTTGACTGCGGTGATGGCGCTGTCGATCAGCCCGACGGCGTCATAGGTCTGCGCGCCGTAGAACGACGGCGATGCTTTGTACCTCTCCCGGTAGTCGGCGACAAATTTCTTGTTGGTCTCATTCGGCAGATCGTTGACCCATTCCTGGGCGCCGGGGACGCCGACCGCGAGGTCCTTCAATCGCGGCAGCGACAAGTCGTCGATGGTAAACGCGGTATAGAGCGGGATCTGCCCTTTGAGGCCGGATTGCGCGTATTGGGTCACGAACTGAACGCCGGCGCCGCCAGGATAGAACGCAAAAATCGCGTCGGGATTGGCGGCGCGGGCCTTCGACAACTCGGCGGAGAAATCGAGCTGATCCGGCCAGCGTGTGAGCTCCTGGCCGACGACCTGGCCCTTGAAGGTCGACTGCACCCCCGCGACCATGTCGCGGCCGGCCGCGTAGTTCGGCGCGATCAGGAAAGCGGTCTTGACGCCCTTCTGGTTCATATAGAGGCCAACGGCTGCCGGCGTCTGGTCGTTATTCCATGAGGTCGAGAACACATAGGGCGAGCACAATTCGCCGGCGAGCTTCGAGGCGCCGGCATTGGTGACGACGGTCATGGTCTTTGAATCGACCAAGGGCTTGAGCGAAGCCAGGACCACGTTCGACCAGATATAGCCGACGACGAAATCGACCTTGTCGGATTCGATCAGCTTCTGCGTCTTTTGTACGCCGGTTTCCGGCTTGGTCTGATCGTCCTCATAGACGACCTCGACCGGCAGGCCGCCGAGCTTGCGGCCGTGGTGATCGAGTCCAAGCTCGAAGGAGTTTTTCATGTCATTGCCGATCGCGGCCGGCGGGCCGGTGAAGGTGCTGATGAAGCCGATCTTGACCGTTTTCTCCTGAGCCGTGGCCGGCCCGGCAGCGAGCGCAAGCGCGGCTGCGCTGACAAGTGCAATCCTGATCATTCTGGGCGCTTCCTCTTCTTGCCGCGCGCCCGGGCACCGTTTCCCGCCGGTCAGTCACGCGGCCATCTTGCAAACACGGATATGACCGTTCTCGCGCCCGCTAATCAAGCCGAACCTGCGCTTTGGTAAATCGCGCCGGCGCCGCCGATGCGGCTTTCGTACCGGTTCAGGGCGATCGGACGACGATTATCGACCAGCGAGCGCGTTCTTTGCGGCATTGCGCCGCCGCCCGGCGCACCCCACCTCCATTCCGCTGCCGGCGGTATGAGGGGCCACTAAACAGAAGCATGGCGCAACAATTCGAATTCGGGCTCGATACGTTCGGCGACGTAACCCAAGGGCTCGACGGACATCTCCTGCCGCACGCGCAAGTCATCCGCGACGTGATCGAGGAGGCATCGATCGCGGACGAATTGGGCATCGACGCCTTCGGCGTCGGCGAGCACCATCGTCCCGACTTCGCGGTGTCGGCTCCCGAGGTTGTGCTCGCCGCTATCGCCACGCGCACCAGGCGGATCCGCCTCGGCTCGGCGGTAACCGTGCTCAGCACCGACGATCCGATCCGGGTGTTCGAACGTTTCTCGACGCTCGACGCCGCC
This sequence comes from Xanthobacteraceae bacterium, assembly GCA_030043335.1. Taxonomy (GTDB): domain Bacteria; phylum Pseudomonadota; class Alphaproteobacteria; order Rhizobiales; family Xanthobacteraceae; genus BOG-931. Next base: position 1,421 of record JASHXX010000101.1, on the reverse strand, counting down.
TCGAACGGCCGCGCCGAGGTGACGCTCGGGCGCGGCTCGTTCACCGAATCCTTTCCGCTGTTCGGTTACGATCTTTCGCAATACGAGGAGCTATTCGATGAGAAACTCGATCTGTTCGTCGCCTTGCTCCGCCAGGAGGAAGTGACGTGGCACGGGCATCTGCGCCCTCCCCTCACCAAGCACCGGGTGTTTCCTCCGCTCGAGCGCGGGCCGCTGAAGACCTGGATCGGCGTCGGCGGCAGTCCGGAATCGGTCGTGCGCGCCGTGCGCTACGACCTGCCGCTCGCGCTCGCGATCATCGGCGGCGACCCGAAACGGTTCCGGCCCTACGTCGATCTCTACCATCGCGCGTATGCGCAGCTCGGCGAGCCGGCGCGCGCGATCGCGGTGCACTCCCCCGGTCACGTCGCTGACACCGACGAGCAGGCACGCGAAGAGTTCTGGCCGGCCTACAAGGGCATGCATGACCGCATCGGCCTCGAGCGCGGCTGGCCGCCGATCGAGCGCGCCTCCTTTAACCGCGAAATCGAGCACGGCGCGCTCTATGTCGGCGCGCCGGAAACTGTCGCGCGCAGGATTTCCGCGACCGCAAAAGCGCTCGGTATCGTGCGCTTCGACCTGAAATACAGTGCCGGCACGCTCGCGCACGACAAGCTGATGCGCAGCATCGCGCTTTACGGAAGCAAGGTGGTGCCGTTGGTGCGCGACATGATCGCTTGAACCGCTGGAGGATCGCGTGGAAGCAAAGAAATACAAGTCCTTTCGGTTCAAAAATAGCTTGGCTTGGAGCAGCGGCCGCCGTGGTCGGACATCCGCGCCGGGCAAACGCGAAATGGACATCGGCAGCCCACCCGAATTCAAGGGCGAACCCGGCGTCTGGAGCCCGGAAGAGCTCTTCGTCGGCGCGCTGAACGGCTGCCTGATGCTGACCTTTGTGGCGATGGCGCGAGCCAAGGGGCTGCAATTTGTGGCTTATGAAAGCACCGCCGAGGGCTTGTTGGAAAACGTCGACGGCAAGTACCGGATTACCGAGGTCAGCGTTGCGCCAAGCCTGGTCTTGAGATCCGAGACCGACCTTGATGTCGCCCGGACGATCATGGATCACGTCGAGGAAAATTGCTTCATTTCCAATTCCGTGACGGCCAAGGTGAAATTAGCGCCACAGTTTGAGGTGGGATCTACCTGAAGCCGCACGGACGGCGGTAAATTCGCGCCAAGCGTCACGTCCCGACCAGCCCGAGTTGCGGACTCGAGGGCTCAGCGTAGGTCCGCTTGGCGATGCGGCCGGCGAGCCGCGCCAGCCGCCCGGCTTCGACTGCCGCGCGCATCCCCTTCGCCATCGTCACCGGATCGCGCGCCTTCGATACCGCGGTGTTGACGAGCACGGCGGCGCAGCCGAGCTCCATCGCAAGCGTGGCGTC
>JASHXX010000100.1 GCA_030043335.1 Xanthobacteraceae bacterium | reverse complement strand
TTTGTTTCCAACCAAAGGCCCACAGACAGTACGGGCCGGCGTGAGATTCTTGCGTGAACTGCTCGAGAACCCCAGCTTGGGGCTCGGCGCGGGCGAAGCGTCGTTCGCCGCGCTCAAGCTTGCGACGGCAATGACTACTTGCCAGGAGCGACGTACGGCGGAATTGGACGATGTTACATGGTGGGACTACATGTGGGCCGACAATATGTCCGTAACTATAGAAGGGTGGTCGTCAATCGCCTTACGCGAAATTTTGTTGCCATGCCATGCCGAGCAGACCAGCCTACGCACTGCGGTGACGATTTTGGCGCGATTGTTTCAAGATTTTATAACCGGCCGTGGCATTGACAGCGTTCTCAACGGGCCTACCAGCAAAGTGTGGATCGACCATTGGCTAAGTTACCTTGAAGCGACCGCCGCGGATCAATTTCCCGTTGGTCTGCGACCGGACACGCGAGTGGAAAGCTTCATTTTTGATGAGGCAAGCGGCAGAATTTGCGGGTTACAGCTTGCCAATGGTGAACACGTCCTGGACGAAGAGGCGATTTATATTGCGGCTGTCCCCGTCGAAGCCATGGTGCAGATTTTAAAGAATGGCCCTGCATCCCTTCTGGAACATTCGCCTACTCTCAAATTGCTTTTCGACGACTTTCTGAAAGTAAATCGGATGTCGGGGATACTGTACTATCTGAAATCAGATTCGCCGACGGCGCGCGGCCACATTCTCTATCTCGATTCCAGCTGGGCCCTGACGTCAATTTCTCAGAATCAATTCTGGTCCAGAAAACTAGACAGCTACGGAAAAGGACAGATGCATGGCGTCGTCTCCGCTATTATTTCGGACTGGTTTGCGGACGGGAATGGAGGGGTCTGGTCGAAAACCGCTCAAGAAGCGGATAATGAAGACGAAATTGTCGACGAAGCGCTGGCACAAATCCGGGCCCACATCGTTGCCAGAGAGGGGATCGGCCTCGAGCAAGCGAACATCGGCGGTCACTTTCTCGATCCCGCTCTCAAATTTGCAAAGATACGCGAGCGCCTGCTAGGCCTGATGTCGGCCGCTGATTTCATCCGTCGGGTAACGCAAATCCAACAGGAAGCCGGCAAAGACAAAATCAAAAGCAAAAGCATTGCTTTTGTGGCCGGCAACGTGGAGCCGCTGTTTATCAATACGGTCGGATCCTGGCTATATCGGCCGACCGAGGCGACAGACATTGAAAATCTGTTTCTGGCATCTGATTACGTCAGGACGAATACCGACCTTGCAACCATGGAAGGCGCCAACGAATCGGGCCGGCGCGCCGTCAACCGCATTTTGAGCTTGCTGCGGGTTCCAGGTCGACGTTGTCGAGTATTCCGATTTGACGAGCCCGCCGTGTTTGCGCCGCTGAGGGCACTGGACGAACGTTGTTTTAGGCTGGGATTGCCGCATCCATCTTTGATGTTTGGCTGTCCGTGACTCGGGAATCTACCCTCGACTTGCCTAGGGCACTGCGTGGTTGAAATTCTCTGCCCGTTGCCGCCGGTTGGTCAAAGCCCGCGACCCCTTGGTACCACTAACGCGCCGATGCCCCAGTCCTCGACCTTTCGCATGAGGAGAACGAATGGCCTAGATCCGCCGATTCTGAAAACGACGTCTGTGCTAGGCTGACGTGTGGCCGCGTTCGGCAAAACCTGGAGACTGAAAAATGAAAGCGATTCGGGTTCATCAATTCGGCGGTCCTGAGGTCCTCAAGCTCGAAGAGGTGGCCACACCAAGACCATCAGCCGGCGAGGTGCTCGTGCGCATTCATGCGGCCGGGGTTAATCCCTATGACACCTACATGCGCGCCGGCACCTACGCCATAAAGCCGCCGCTCCCCTACACTCCCGGATCGGATGGCGCCGGCGTGGTTGAAGCGGTCGGCGAGGGCGTCAAAAAAGTAACGCGCGGCGATCGGGTATACACCGCGCAAACCCTCACTGGCGCATATGCGGAATACGCGCTCGCGCGCGAACAGCAAGTGCATCCGCTTCCTGCGAAAATCGATTTCAAGCAAGGAGCCGGAATCTGGGTACCCTATGGAACCGCATATCATGCGCTCTATCACTCGGCCAAAGCGCACGCTTCCGAAACTGCACTGGTTCACGGCGCAAGTGGCGGTGTGGGCATCGCGGCGCTGCAGATCGCGCGCGCCATGGGGATGAAAGTTCTTGGCACTGCAGGGACGCCGAAAGGCCTCGAAATGGCTAAGCGGGAGGGGGCACATCAAGTCTTCGATCACCGCAAGGCCGGATATCAGGAAGAAATTCTGCAAGCGACGGGCAACCGCGGCGCTGACGTCATTCTTGAAATGCTCGCCAATGTGAATCTCGCCCACGACACGAAACTCTTGGCCAATAATGGCCGCGTGGTCGTGATCGGCAGTCGCGGCGAGGTCACGATCAATCCGCGTGAGCTGATGTCGCGGCGCGCCTCGATCCGCGCGCTGGTGCTCTGGGCGATTACACCGGCCGAAGAGGCAGACATTCACGCCGGGCTGTTTGCTGGCCTCGAAAACGGCACTTTGCGCCCCATCGTCGGCAAGGAGTTGCCGCTCGCCGACGCGGCGCGCGCGCACAAGGAGATCCTTGAACCCGGAGCGGCCGGCAAGATTGTGCTCATCTGCTGATCGAAACGCCTAGCAAGGCGACTCCAAGCCGGCCAAGACACAAGAACTAAGGCTCCAGAACTAAGGCACCAGACTGGCGGCGCCTGGACCGGGCCGAAAAGTCTGCGACGGAAGCCGCTGATCGCCTCGCTGATGACACGATTCAGTGCATCAAATCCATCGCACGAAGTAATTTTGACAATGCCCACGCAGCGCAGTGCGGTCGCGAAATGGGTGCGGGGGAAAATTAAAGAACTGCCGTCATGCGTGAGTTCGCATTCGTCACGATCGCGTTGATGCTCGGTGGCTGCATGCAAGATGCGCTTCAGACCGGAAGCGGCACGCTGCAGCCTGCGTCCCAGGTCGGCTGGAGCACGCGCGATCGGGCATTGATGTCCAATCTGCCATATGCGCAGGTGACCATTCCCGAGGAGTACCAACGACATATCGTCCGCTACGCGCGCCAAGAAGCCGGCAGGATTGTGATCGATACGGACAACAAGTTCCTGTATTACGTGCTTCCGAACGGCAAGGCGATCCGTTACGGGATTACTGTAGGCGAAGAGGGCCAAGCCTGGAGTGGCGCGGCCGAGATCGGCCGTATGCAGGAATGGCCGGCGTGGATCCCGACGACGAGCGAACAGCAACGGCTCGGCCCGTTGCCGAGCTTTGTGACTGGCGGACCGCACAATCCGATGGGTGCGCGTGCCCTTTATCTTTATTCCGGCGGCAAGGACACGCTGTACCGCATTCACGGCACCAATCAGCCGGAATATATCGGCCAAGCCATTTCTTCCGGGTGCATCCGCATGACTAACGAGGATGCGATCGACCTCTATAATCGCGTCAAGATCGGCACCGCTGTTGTCGTCCTGCCGTCGACGCATTTCTGGCCTTTTGGCACTCATCCCGTGGTCGGCTCCGCCACTTAGAGCTCTGGCCGATCGGTACAAGCGGGCAGGAAAAAGCCCCGGCATTGCCACCAAACCGGCGGAATCGATCTGCCGAATAGCGCTGCGTCGTGGGGACGTAAGGTTGGACTGTCGGGGGAGCGTGGCTGATGACGCATGGGGCGCGTCATTATTACAGGACCTACTTTGAATCCTTAGCACTGCGCCAGGCCGTGTGCCGTACCTCCGCGCTGACGGCTACGGCACTCATAGGTGCCTCGTTTCTTACTGCCCTTTTTACGTCGCCTCCTCTTGAGCGACCCGCCGTCGTTCAGGCGCCGTTGGCGAGTGATTCGGATGCCTATTGGGCACTATTAGATTCGCGTTTTGAGTTTTATTTTTTACCGACGACCTTTTCGGAAAGCTTTTCGCCAGGACGGGGTGATCACCTAGCGCTAGCGGCGTGGTCACAGTTGGCGAGCTTGGAAGAGCCGAATATCGCAATGACGCCGGCGGAAAGCTCTCGGGATCCGCAACGCCCGGCATCAGGACTGCATCCTTTACATCGGATGCCAAAACACGCAGCTCCCGGCGTGAATCCCCAGAGCAACGAAAACTCGCCAGACGATGCG
>JASHXX010000099.1 GCA_030043335.1 Xanthobacteraceae bacterium | reverse complement strand
TTTTGCCGCTTATTCTGCCGGCCGCGCGCTGCGCGAATCGGCTTGCCTGTGGAGGTGGTACAGATGTCCCGGATGCTCGCGCTCGCCTGCGCGTTGGCCGCCTTTGCGGCCGGATCGGCCTTTATCCCGGCCTCGGCCCAGCCCGGGGCGACGCCGCCCTATGGACCTCCGATCACCCTCGATGACGCCAAGCGGGCGATGGCGGCGGCCGAGCTCGAGGCGGCGAAGAACTCCTGGCAGGTCGCGATCACCATCCTCGACAGCGGCGGCAATCTGGTGATGTTCCACAAGCTCGACAACACCCAGCTCGCCTCGATCGGCGCGTCGGAGGGCAAGGCCAACACGGCGCTGCGGTTCAAGCGGCCAAGCAAGGCGCTCGACGACGCGATCGCGGCCGGCGGCGCCGGGCTGCGGCTGCTTGCCGTCAAGGACATCACGCCGCTCGAGGGCGGGCTCCCAGTGGTCGTCGACGGCAAGATCATCGGCTCGATCGGCGTCTCCGGCGCCCTGTCATCGCAGGACGCGCAGGTCGCCAAGGCCGGCGCCGACGCGCTGGGACGATAGCGCCACCCTGCGGATGCTGGCGCTTATCGCCGCGCCAGCCGGCCGACGATGCCGAATGGGAAGAAATAGACGCTGAGCACGAAGAGGACACCCAGCCACAGCAGCCAGCGGTCGGGGTGGAAGACGAGCGGGACGAGCGGCAGGCCTGCGGTCGCATGGCTGATGATCGCCATGAGGCTTTGCAGATAGGTCTCCGCGAGCACGAAGATCGTGGCGCCGATGACCGCGCCATAGAGCGTCCCCATGCCGCCGATCACCACCATCAGCAGGACGTCAAGCATCACGTCGAAGGAAAGCGTCACCGCCGGCCCGGTGTAGCGCAGCCAGATCGCGGACAGCACCCCGGCAAGGGTCGCGGCCGCGGCGGCGAGGCAATTGGCGATCGAGCGGTAAACCACGGTGCGATAGCCGAGTGCCTCGGCGCGGAACTCGTTCTCGCGGATCGCCTGCAGCACGCGGCCGAACGGCGAGTTGACCACACGCAGCATTGCCAGGAACAAGATCAGCGAGGCCAGGAACACCAGATAGTAGGCGATGATGCGCCCGTTGAGCGCAACCGGCCCGGCGTCAAGGTGAAATCCCGGCCGCAGCGCCTCGGGCAAGCGGAAGGTGCGGCCATCCTCGCCGCCGGTAATCGCGCTCAGCTGTGACGCCAGGATCGAGAAGGCGCTGGCGACCGCGAGCGTGATCATGGCGAAGAACAGGGCGCGCACGCGTAGCGAGAACAGCCCGATGATCAGCGCCAGCGCGACCGCGAGCACGAGCGCGGCGGCGGTACCGACCAAGATCGAACTCCACGACGGACCGAGATTGAACAACGCGAGGCCGGCGCCATAGCCGCCGATGCCGAAGAACATGGTGTGGGCGAAAGACACGATGCCGGTATAGCCGAGAAGGAGATCGTAGCTCGCGGCCAGCACTACGAAGTAACTGATCTTGGCGGCGACATTGAGGGACGCGGTCCCGGGAAACAGCCACGGCGCCAGCGCGAGGCCGAGGAGGATCGCGAGCAGCACCATGGTGAGCACCCGCCCGCGCGGCGGGTCGCCCGACAGGATCGCGCGCAGCAGCTTCATCGCTTCGCCACCGGGTAGAGGCCGCGCGAACGCCAGAGCAGGATCAACGCCATCAGCAGGATATTGGAGCCGAGCGCGAGTTTCGGCGCCAGGAAGCCGGTGTAATTCGCGGTCACAGCCACGAGCAGCGCGCCGATGAAGCAGCCGCCGACCGAGCCGAGGCCGCCGATCACCACGACGATGAAGACCAGCACCATGACGTCCATGCCCATCGCCGGCGTGAGCGCCTCGCGATAAAACCCCCACATCACGCCGCCGAGTCCGGCCAGCGCGGAGCCCGCGATGAACACGCCGACGAACAGCCGGCGGATATGGTAGCCGAGCGCTTCGACCATCTCGCCGTTTTCGACGCCGGCCCGGATCAGCAGGCCAATCTTGGTGCGGCCGAGCACCAGCAGCATCGCGGCAAAGACGACCAGGCCGACGGCGACGGCAATCACCCGGTAGCGCTCGATGGCGACGTCGCCAAAAACGATCGAGCCGCGGAATGCCGCCGGCAACGGCAGCGCGATCTGCACCGGTCCGAACACCGCGATGATCAGCTGCTCGGCGACGATCAAGCCGCCGACGGTGACCAGGATCTGTTTGAGGTGCTGGCCGTAGACCGGCATGATGATGATGCGCTCGAACGCGTAGCCGAGCGCGCCGGTGACCGCCATGGCGAGCGCGATCAGCGCCAAGAGCGCAACGATGTTCAGCACCAGCGAATCCGTCTGGGTCAGACCGGAGAGCGATGGCGCCAGCACGGCCGCCGCATAGGCGCCGACGGAGATGAACGCGCCATGGCCGAAATTGAGCACGTCCATCAGGCCGAATACCAGGGTGAGCCCGGAGGCGATGATGAAAATGATCATGCCCATGGCCAGGCCCGCCGCCGTCAGCGTAATCCACGTCGACAGATCGCCGATCAGCGGCAGCGCCGCGAGCGCGAGCAGCGGCACCAGGAGGAGCGGCGCGACATCGCGGCGTTGCGCCGGCGCGGGACGCGCGGCGGGGGCCGGGGTCGCGGGCGCCGTCATTGGTGTTGATCCAGGCTGAGACCGAGGAGCCGCTGCTGCAGGCCGCGGTCTTCGGCGAGGGCGGCCATCGCGCCGGCATGCACCACCCGGCCGTTGTCCATCACCGCCACGGCGTCGCCCAGCGATTTCGCGAACAGGAAGTTTTGCTCGACCACGAGGATGGTGGTGTCTGGGTTTTTCTTCAGCTCGCGGAACGCCTCGATCATGTTGGCGATGATCGCGGGCGCCAGACCCTTGGTCGGCTCGTCGATCAGAAACAGTCGGCGCGGCTCGATGATGGCGCGGGCGATCGACAGCATCTGCTTCTGCCCGCCGGAGAGCACGCCGGCGGCGAGCGACCAGAAGCGCTCCAGCGCGGGAAACAAGCCGAAGATCCAACGCAGCCGCGTCTCGTCGATCGGTCCCGAGCGCGCCGCCAAAAGAAGATTGTCGCGTACCGTCAGGTCGGCGAAGATTCCCATATTTTCCGGCACATAGGCGATGCCGGCCTGAGCGATGTCGGGCGTCGCCCACGCCGTGATGTCGGCGCCGTCGAAACGCACCGCGCCGGCGGAGGCGTGCCACAGCCCCATAATGGTGCGCAGCGTCGTGGTCTTGCCCGCGCCATTGCGTCCAAGCAGCATTGTGAGGGAGCCGCGCGGCACGGCAAAGTCGACGCCCTGGAGGATGTGGTAGGGGCCGATGTGAGTGTTGACGCCGGTGAGAGTGAGAAGCGGCGCGGTGTCAGACGACATTGGCCACTCCGAGATAGGCTTCCTGCACCACCGGCAGCGCGATTACGGTCGCCGGATCGCCGTCGGCTACGAGTTGGCCGTTATGCAGCACGACGATGCGGTCGGCGAGCGAGCGCACCACGTCCATCTTGTGCTCGACC
>JASHXX010000098.1 GCA_030043335.1 Xanthobacteraceae bacterium | reverse complement strand
CGCCCTCGTGCTGTTCGCCTATGGCGCCGGGAAGCTCGCCGGTCCGCTGGGGACCGGTCTCCTCCACGGCCTCAAGCTCGTCGCTGTTGCGATCATCGCCCAGGCGGTGTGGGGCATGGCGCGCACGCTCGCGCCGGATCGCGAGCGCGCTTCGATTGCGGCTGTCGCCGCGCTGATCATCCTGTTCAGCCCCTCATCCGTAGCCCAGGTCGGCGCGATCGTATTCGGCGGCGTTGCCGGGCTCTATCTGTGCCGGGGCACGCAGGCGCCGCCGCAAGGCCATATTGCGCTTGCGGTGTCGCGCACCACCGGATTGTTCGCGCTCGCGGCGTTCGTTCTGGTGCTGATCGGGCCGCCCATCCTGCGCAGTTTTTTTGCGTCGCAGGGGCTTGTTCTGTTCGACGCTTTCTATCGCTCCGGCGCGCTCGTGTTCGGCGGCGGCCATGTGGTCTTGCCGCTGTTGCGCGAGGCCTTCGTCACGCCGGGTTGGGTCAGCGATGACGCGTTTCTCGCCGGCTACGGTGCAGCACAAGCCGTTCCCGGCCCGCTTTTTACCTTCGCCGCCTATCTCGGCGCCGTGGTCCGCCCGCCGCCGCACGGGATTGCCGGCGCGATTCTGGGCCTGATCGCGATCTTCCTCCCCGGCATGCTGATCCTGATCGGGACCTTGCCGTTCTGGGACGCCTTCCGCAGACGCGAGGCGGCCCAGGCGGCGATGCGCGGCGTCAACGCGGCGGTCGTCGGCTTGCTCGGCGCCGCCCTGTATAATCCGGTCTGGACCAGCACGGTGAAGGAGCCGGCGGATCTCGCCGTGGCTCTCGTCGGCTTTACCCTCCTTACCGCCTGGCGCGCGCCGCCGCTTGTGGTCGTCTGCGTGAGCGCCCTTGCCGGAATGGCTCTCGCAGAAATGCGGCGGTGACGGCCGGTCTGCGCTGGGCGCCAGCCTCGCCTGTACATAAATATAGCGGCAGGACGGTCGAAAGGGTCCAAGCTCTTGCGCCCGGCCGCCGGTGTGCTATCGCCGGGCGTCGTCGACTAGGCAGATAGCGGACCCGTACCAGCCAGGAGCGAGGCATGTCGGTTACTCAAGGCGCAGCGATAACGGCCGAGCACTTTTTCTCCGCCGCGCTCGCCGACAGCGATCCGGAGGTGGCTGACGCCATCGAGCGCGAACTCGGGCGCCAGCGCGACGAGATCGAGCTGATCGCCTCCGAGAACATCGTCAGCCGCGCCGTCCTTGAGGCGCAGGGCTCGGTGCTCACCAACAAATATGCCGAGGGCTCGCCCGGCAACCGCTACTACGGCGGCTGCCAGTTCGTCGACATCGTCGAGCGGCTGGCGATCGAGCGGGCGACGCGATTGTTCGGCTGTGCGTTCGCCAACGTGCAGCCGCACTCCGGCGCCTCGGCCAATGCCGAGGCGTTCATGGCTTTGATGCAGCCGGGCGACACCTTTATGGGGCTCAATCTCGCCGCCGGCGGCCATCTCACCCATGGTTCGCCGGTGAACCTCTCCGGCCGCTGGTTCAAGGTCGTGCCCTATGGCGTGCGGCGCGACGACCATCTGATCGACATGGACGAGGTCGCAGCGCTGGCAAGGCAGCACCGGCCCAAGGTCATCATCGCTGGAGGCTCGGCCTATCCGCGCGTCATCGATTTCCGCCGCTTTCGCGCCATCGCTGACGAAGTCGGGGCCTATCTCATGGTCGACATGGCGCATTTTGCCGGGCTGGTCGCCGGCGGCGTCCACCCCTCGCCACTTCCGCACGCGCATGTGGTGACGACGACGACGCACAAGACGCTGCGCGGCCCGCGCGGCGGCGCGATTCTGACCAACGACGAGGGTCTGGCGAAGAAGCTCAATTCCGCGGTGTTTCCCGGCATGCAGGGTGGCCCGCTGATGCATGTGCTCGCGGCGAAGGCGGTGGCGTTCGGCGAGGCGCTGCATCCCTCGTTCAGAATTTACGCGAAGAACGTGATCGAGAATGCCAAGGCGCTTGCGGAAACCTTGAAATCGCGGGGTCTCGATATCGTCTCCGGCGGCACCGACACCCACCTGATGCTGGTCGACCTGCGCCGGAAGCGCCTGACCGGCAAGGTGGCGGAGGCGGCGCTCGGCCGCGCCCGCATCACCTGCAACAAGAACGGCATTCCCTTCGATCCGGAAAAGCCGACGATCACCTCGGGGGTGCGGCTGGGCACGCCGGCGGGCACCACGCGCGGCTTCGGCATCGCCGAATTCCGCCAGATCGGCGACATGATCGCCGAGGTGCTCGACGTGCTGTCGCAAAAGGGGACCGACGCCGACGCCCAAGCCGAGGCGAGCGTGCGCGAGAAGGTCAAGCGCCTGGTCAGCCGGTTCCCGATCTACGAAGGGTAGGGGCGAATGCGCTGTCCGAGTTGTGGAAGCCTCGATACCCAGGTGAAGGATTCGCGGCCGACGGAGGACTCTTCCGTCATCCGCCGCCGCCGCGTCTGCCTGTCCTGCAATTTCCGCTTCACCACCTTCGAGCGGGTGCAGCTGCGCGAACTGATCGTGATCAAGCGCAACGGCCGGCGCGTGCCGTTCGATCGCGACAAGCTGCTGCGCTCGGTGCAGATCGCGTTGCGCAAACGTCCGGTCGAGCCCGAACGCGTCGACCGGATGGTGTCGAAGATCGTGCGTGAACTGGAAAGCCAGGGCGAAAGCGAAATTTCCTCGGAAACGATCGGCGAAACCGTCATGGCCTATCTGCGCGACCTCGACGACGTCGCCTATGTGCGCTTTGCCTCGGTCTATCGCAATTTCCGTGAAGCCAAGGATTTTGAGGCGGCGCTCGCCGAACTGTCGGGAGAAGAGGCCGCCGAGTGAGCGCGCAGGTAGGCGCGGACGATGCGGGCGCCGAAGCGGGCGACGCCGTCGATAAAAGGAGCGAAGATCGGCGGTTCATGGCGCTCGCGCTGGCGCTCGGACGGCGCGGACTCGGCCGCTCCTGGCCCAACCCGGCAGTCGGCGCGGTACTCGTCAAGGATCGCATCGTTGTCGGCCGCGGCTGGACCCAGCCCGGCGGGCGGCCGCATGCCGAGATCGAGGCGATCCGGCGCGCCGGCGACGCTGCCCGCGGCGCCACGCTTTACGTCACGCTCGAGCCCTGCTCGCATCACGGCAAATCGCCCCCTTGCGCCGATGCCATCATCGCCGCCGGCGTTTCGCGCGTCGTTTCCGCCCTCGAGGATCCAAATCCGGAGGTTGCCGGACAAGGCCATGCGCGGCTGCGCGCGGCTGGAATCGTCGTCGATGTCGGCATCGGCGAGGAGGAGGCGCGGCGCGATCATGCCGGCCATATCCGACGCATGCGCCAGGGGCGGCCGCAGGTCATGCTCAAGCTCCCGATCTCGGCCGACGGCAAGGCCGGTGCGGCCGGGCGACGGCCGCTCGCCATCACCGGCGAGGCCGTGCGCGAGCAGTTTCATCTGATGCGCGCACAGAGCGATGCGGTCATGGTCGGGATCGGGACGGTCGCCGCCGACGATCCGCTGCTGACCTGCCGGCTGCCGGGAATGGCGGCCTATTCGCCGGTGCGCATCGTGCTCGACAGCGCACTGCGCTTGCCGGTGTCGTCGCGCTTGGTGCGCAGCGCGCGGGAGACGCCGGTCTGGGTGGTTGCCGGAGCTGCAGCCTCATCGGCCGCGGCCGAGGTCCTGCGAGCGAATGGTGTTGAAATCCTGCGCGCAACGGCAATCGACGGCCGGCTCGATCTTGCCGACGTGCTCAAATTGCTCGCCGCGCGCGGCATCACCCGGCTGATGGTCGAGGGCGGCCCGATCCTCGCCGCCGCTTTTGTCGCCGCTGACCTCGTCGATGAGGCAAACCTGTTTCAATCGTCGAAGCCCGTCGGCGCCGGCGGCATCGACGCGCTCGAGGGCTTGCCGCTCACCGCGCTCACGCAATCGTCGCGGCTGCGTTGCATCGCGCGCGAGCCGGTCGGGGTCGACACGCTGGCCGTCTTCGAGCGAAAATAAACGCCCATGTTTACCGGCATCATCAATGATTTAGGCGAAGTCCTTCAAGTGGCCGAAAAGGCCGAAGGGCTGCGCCGCCTCACCATCAAATGCGGCTACGATCCGGACACCATCGCCATCGGCGCCTCGATCGCGTGCTCCGGCATCTGCCTGACCGTTGTCGCGCGCGGGCGAGCGCGGCGGCAGCGCTTCTTTGCCGTCGACGCCGCAGCCGAGACGCTGCGGGTCACCACTGCCGGGACCTGGAAGCCGGGAACGATGCTCAACCTGGAACGCGCCCTGCGGCTCGGCGACGAGCTGGGCGGCCACATGGTCAGCGGCCATGTCGACGGACTCGCAGAAATCATCGCGCGTGAGGATTTGCCGGACATGGCGCGGCTCGCGTTGCGCGCGCCGAAGGAACTGGCGCACTTCATCGCGGCAAAGGGCTCCGTTGCGCTCGACGGCGTGTCCCTCACCGTCAACAAAGTCGCCGGCGGCCGATTTTCGGTGCTGATCATTCCGCATACGCTCAAGGTCACGACGTTCGGGGCGCTGCGCGTCGGCGCCCGCATGAACCTTGAAGTCGACCTCATGGCGCGCTACGCCGCTCGGCTGTTGCAGGCTCCGTAGCCGCGCGTTTCGCCCTGCGGAGCATTTGGGGGTCATCATGCGGGAGCTGGCCGGGTGACCGGAGGCGCGAGCGGCATCGGCCTTGCGCTCGGCCGCGCCTTTGCCGAAGCGGGCATGAAAGTGATGCTCGTCGATATCGAGAGCGAGGCTTTGGCCGCGGCGGTCAAAAGCCTGCACAATTTTACACCGGACGTGCGCGGCGTGACCTGCGACGTCGCCGACGCGGTCAGCGTCGAACGCGCCGCTGAAGCGTCCTGCGAGGCGTTCGGCAATATCCACGTGGTGTGCAACAACGCCGGCATCGGCGCCGGCGGCGGCATCGACAACATCTCGCTCGACGATTGGCGTTGGGTGCTCGACGTCAATCTGATGGGCGTCCTGCACGGCGTCCGCGCCTTCCTGCCGCGCATCCGCGCCCATGGCGAGGGCGGCCACTTCGTCAATACCGCCTCGATGGCCGGGATGATCAGCGGGCTGGGATTCAGTCCGTACGCGGCCAGCAAGTTCGCGGTCGTCACCATGTCTGAGGGGCTGGCGCTCGAGCTCAAGCCGCTGGGCATCGGCGTGAGCGTGCTCTGTCCCGGCTGGGTCCACACCCGCATTGGCGAGAGCCAACGCAACCGGCCGCAGCGCTACGGGCCGACGCATGCGCCGGATCCGGGAAGCGCGGCTGCCGCGGTGGCGGCCTACATCGCCGAACGCTTGCAGTCCGGGCTCGACCCCGCTGAGGTCGCGGCGCGGGTCCTCGCCGCCATCCGCAACGACGAGCTCTACGTGTTTACCCATCCGGAGATGCGCGCCCCAATGGAGGAGCGGTTCGCCGCGATCTCGGCGGCGATGGACCGGGCGGCGGCTCGCTGACGGCCGTAGCTGACTCTGCGGCGCTTGTTCGCGCGCGGCGCGCTTGCTACGACCGCGCCCGGAAGTGGAGCGCAGCAAATGGCCGGGCCGCGGCAGGGCAAGCGTGAGAGAGGCGACGGCACGGGCGCGCGCATCCTCGTCGTCGAAGCGCGCTTCTACGATGATATCGCCGATGCGCTTCTCGCCGGGGCGATGCAGGCGCTCGCCGAAGCGCAAGCCGAGGTCGACCGCGTCAGCGTGCCGGGCTCGCTGGAAATCCCCGCCGCCATCGCCATTGCGCTCGATGCCGCGCGAAAGCGGCGCCGGCCCTATGACGGCGTGGTCGCGCTCGGCTGCGTCATCCGCGGCGACACGATCCATTTCGAGATCGTCTCGCATCAGTCCGCGCGCGGCTTGATGGACCTCTCGATCGCCCGCGGCCTGCCGATCGGCAACGGCATCGTCACCGTCGATACCAAGGCGCAGGCGCTGGCCCGCGCCCGGATCGAAGAACAGGACAAGGGCGGCGATGCGGCGCGCGCCGCGCTGTCGCTGGTCGGTCTCAAGCGCCGCCTCGCCGGGCGACAAAAATGACTCGCGCCGCCGAAAAATCGGGGGAGCCGCGCAAGGCCAACAAGCGCGGCGCCGCCCGGCTTGCGGCGGTGCAGGCGCTCTATCAGATGGATCTCGCCGGCACCGGCCTCAACGAGATTTTTGCCGAGTTCGAGAGCCACTGGCTCGGCGGTGAGGTCGAGGGTGCACAATACCGGCCGGCGGAAGCCGCCTTCTTCCGCGACATCGTCGGCGGCGTCGTCCGCGAGCAGAGCCGGCTCGATCCGCAGATCGACGCGGCGCTGACGCGGGGCTGGCCGCTCCGGCGCATCGAGGCGCTGCTGCGCGCGGTGCTGCGCGCCGGCGCCTACGAGCTTGCTTTCCGGCGCGACGTGCCGGCGCGCGTGGTGATGTCCGAATATGTCGACGTGGCCGGGTCTTTCGTCGACCAGGAGGAGACCGGCATGGTCAATGCCGTGCTCGACCAGCTCGCGCGGG
>JASHXX010000097.1 GCA_030043335.1 Xanthobacteraceae bacterium | reverse complement strand
GAGCACGATCGCTAAGCCGTCCGGCGTTCTCAACGCGGGCGGCAAAAAGGGATCGAACCGAGCCGCGGCAGGGCCCACGAAAAAAGTCATTCTGTGCAGGGGATGGCATCTATGGTGAAGCTTATTTTCGGATTGGTAGCACTGTTGATACTCAGCCTAGTAGCCGGCGCAATTCGCTGGCTACGAGGTGGCAACTTTCTCCCGGAAAATGATGGGGAGCCTCGCTCAATGCGAGAGTTTGTCGAACGCGGGCGCGCCCAAAAACGGACTCGTCAACCTTCAAACTGACTCACTTGGCAGCAGCGGTGGAAGGACCGCCTCATCGCAGGGAAGTCACCGAATGCCCGATCCAACCACGATCAGAATAGCGTAGACGGACAACAATAGGACCCAAGTGATTGCGATCGCGAGCCACCGAAGAGCTGAAAGTTCCTTATGAACAACCACGCACTTGAAGTCGCGATCCCAAGATGTTTGTCCGTCTTTCCATAGGGTCCTATATGCGACATACAGGGTAATAAGAGCGAAGAGTGGAATGCCAAAGGCCAGTCCTCTAATCCAAACGGCTAGAGATCTTTTCAGCGCCGTGGAGAAAGCAATTTGATCCCCTTCCTGCGCCCCTATTCGAATTCCATACAGAAACTTGCCAAACGTCGTGCCAAACACGTTTAAGCAAATGGCTTCGAAGATGGCATATACGCCAAGCCCAACCATTGAGTACAAATAGTCATTGCCCGTTTTTGAGGAAGTTGAGGTAGTTTCGAATAACTCGGGAAAGGCCACCCCTAAAAGCAGGCCGCCAATCAAGAGGAAAATCCAGACGTCAATTGACCGAGCAAAATAGCGTCGCCACGCATGCAGATTTGACGGTTGACCGGCAGCAGAAGCTGTAGCCTCAGGGTGTGGGGGTAAAATCGCGACCGGCGGGGCTGTCTGCAACGATGCGCGCGAGGAGACCGGCAGCGGCAGGGGTTTGATGATATATGGCGCAAGTTCGCGCACCGCTGTCGGGAAAAGTGGGCGCCTAGCTTAGCTAGCGTTAAGCCAATCTGCGCCAGTGCGGACAATCGCGCCGTGGCGTCCCCCTAGTGCGCATTGAGGGGTCTGCCGTGTGTCTTCGGCTATTGGTCAAGGATCACGACGCACCAAGCCGTTCGTCGGCCCATGTCCGCTTTTCTCCAAGAGCGACGGGAATGCTGCGTTGCCACGAATCGACGCTTTGGGCCACTTTCAGACTCATGCAGTGCACAATTTGGGAAGATTCGGTGGGGGCAAAATTCTGTCTAGTTCGAAATGAATGCTCTGATTTCCTGCAGAAATCGGGGAAAGGCGGGGTCATCCTCATGGATGAGGTGATTGCGGCTCGGCAGCGACACGAACCGCGCTCCCGGGATTCCTGCGCCGAGCCGCCTGCCTTGATCAAACGGAACCCGCGCATCGTCGCGCGCATGCATGACAAGGGTAGGGGCGACAACCTTGGCTAGCAGCATTCTCACATCCGTATCGCCGTGTGCGATCAGGTTGCGCACCGCGTCTTCGGGCGAGCATGAGATCCGTTGCAACTCGTTGAACCAGTCGGTCTGCTCCTTGGTCCCGCCCGGAATGAATTGCGACGTAAAAAGCTGGCGAAAAGCCGGATTCTCCTGGCCCCAGCCCCAACGCATTAGGGTCAGCATAGCCGCAGCTTGCTCTTTTTCGGCGGTCGATTGTGTGCGCTTTGCCCAGCCAACCGCGTATCCGCCGTACAGGATAAGCTGTGAGACGCACTGCGGATGGCGAACCGCGTAGGCGATCGCCACAGCGCATCCCTGAGAGATGCCGAGCAACGCGAAGCGTTCAAGCCCGGCGGCCTTCACGACGGCTTCCAGGTCGCCCACGGACGTCTCGAACGAAACGTCTTCGACATTGCGGTCCGAGAGGCCGTTGCCGCGTGCGTCGTAACGGATCAGCGTGTGGTCCCGCGACAGCTCGCGATAAAGATGCCGCCAGATCGGGCTCTGGAAATCGAATTCGAGATGCGTCATCCAATTTCCGGTTTTGACCAGCTGTGGCCCGCTGCCGATGCGCGAATAGGCGAGTTGCACGCCATCTCGCGTAGTGCAAAATTGAATCTCCTGTTCGTACTGCGGTTCGAGTCGATGAGTGTTTGGTCTTGGCTGATCAGCGACGGGTTGAGCGAGTTCGGGCTCCGGCAACGCTTCGATCTCTTTCGCGGTGAGCCCAAAGACGCCAACTGCGCGGGAGATGTTTTTTACTGTCTGCTCTCCCAAGTCGGCGAAGGCGAAAGACAGCTTGTCCCTGATTTGATCATTCGCCGCGCGCGAGATGCATACGCCGCCGGGCTCGCTGAGGGCCTCCAGGCGGGCGGCAATATTGACGCCGTCGCCGAAGATATCGTCCCCGTCGATAATGATGTCCCCCAAATTGATGCCCATGCGGAAGACGATGCGCCGGTCCTCGGGCACGCTCGCATTACGGCTGACCATGCCGCGCTGCATTACGACGGCGCACCCAACCGCATCGACGACACTGGCAAACTCGATCAGCACGCCGTCGCCCGTAGTCTTAACGATACGTCCATGATGGGTGGCAATCGCCGGGTCAAGCAGCTCGCGCCGGTGACCTTTAAGCGCATTTAAGGTGCGCACCTCGTCGATGCTCATCAGCTGGCTGTAACCAACGACATCGGCCGCGAGGATGGCAGCCAAGCGCCGTGCGACACGTGCCTCGGCCATAAAGACTACCCAAATGCACCGTTATAGTGGCCTGAGTTTATGGTCGCCGCTGGGGCGTGTCTATCGAAGCAAAAAACCCTTCCGCAATGCGGCATTTGACGGCGGCGGAAGGACGTTACGGGTCATTTTCGACCGATGCAGCCGGTCTTGCCTGTCGGTTCATGTCCGCAGTGCCTCAACTTCGGACATCACAGAGTCGCGGGGCAAAGCGACGTGATGGGCCAAACTGCGACGAACGGCACCGCAGCAAAATAGACGACCTATTCGATCACCTTGTCGGCGCGCGCCACTAGTGTCGCGGGCACCATAACGCCCATCGCATTGGCGGTCTTGAGGTTGATCACCAGCTCGAAGTTTGTCGGTTGCTCAACCGGGATGTCGGAGGGCTTGGCGCCGCGGAGGACTTTTGCAACAAGACGTGCTGTTTGCCTGTAAATCAGCGTAAGACGCGGGCCGTACGCGATGAGACCACCCTCTTCCGCCATTTCAGGCCATTCGTAGATCGCTGGCAATTCTTGGACTGCAGCCTGGTCGATTACGATACGGCGATTAAAGGAAAAAAGTGGGGCTGAAAGCACATTCAATGCGGTCGCGCCTGACGCCTTAGCCTTTTCTATAGCTGACGCAATCTGGTCAGGCGCGCTGGCTCTAAAGACCACGAGGTCCGCACCGCGTGCGCGAGCGGCGTTCTCAAGCACTTGGAGTTCCGACGCGTGCGTAAATGTCGGGTCCGCAAGTACCGCGATACGACGTGCCCCAGGCACAGCCTCCAAGAGGATTTCCTGCCGCTTGCCATTCAGTTCGGGAGCTAAAATGCTGACGCCGGTAGTGTTGCCACCGGGACGGGCAAGGGAGCGCACCAAGCCTGATGCGACGAAATCGGGGGACAAGGCCACGATAGGGATTGTATGCGCCGTTTCCCGCACCGCGCGCGTCGCGGCATCAGTGACGCAAAAAACAGCGTCTGGGG
Organism: Xanthobacteraceae bacterium; assembly: GCA_030043335.1. Lineage (GTDB taxonomy): Bacteria > Pseudomonadota > Alphaproteobacteria > Rhizobiales > Xanthobacteraceae > BOG-931. The sequence goes on along the minus strand of JASHXX010000097.1, from coordinate 732 downwards.
CCGCCTTGGTCAACGTCGCCGCGACTTCCGAATACTGATCTTCGCGAAGATCGAAGCCACTGACCACGATCTTTAGGTTTTGCCCTTCGACGAAGCCCAGCATTTTGAGTTCGTCAAAAAATGCGACGCTCCGCGGTGCGGAACGGGCAGCGCCGGTCAGGATGCCCAGTCGATAAGTGCGTTCGGGTTCCTGCCCCATCGCAGCGAACGGCCATGCGACACTCGTGCCCAGGAGCGCGATGAACTCGCGCCGCCTCATGGTTTCCTCCCCTTTGGCGGAGAAATTGTAACATTTCGCGCAATCGAATGGCAGCGTCGTTGTGCCCATGCCCATGGCAGAGATGGTCATTCGCGACCGATGTGGCCGATCTTGCCTGCCGGTTGATGTCCGCTTCGGTCCGAACGCGACCGAATTGCCGCGTAGCGGCGAAATGGCGCGACGGGCCAATAGGAGAAATTGATCCATTTCAGATTAGCCGCAATTACTGTTATAGTACCAATGATTTTTCGCTTTGTCAGCGATTGGGTCGCGGGCCGCCAAATTGTGACGATTGTATTTAGTGGCTACTGCCGGGCTCTACCTGTGGCCCAGGAGAACGCCATGACTGAAGGACAGGCCGATCTGGCCGCGAGCACCACTAGGGTCCTTCCTGTCGTGCATCGAATTTCGTCATCGGATCTCTTCGATTCACTTCACTTTGGATTTGGTGACTTTGAAGCCATGCCGAGCCA
>JASHXX010000096.1 GCA_030043335.1 Xanthobacteraceae bacterium | reverse complement strand
GCACGTATGCAAGTGGTTCAATCGTTTTCACCAAGGCCCGAATTTGTAGTTGATACCGGCGGTGAACAGCTGGATGTTGCGGTTGTTGCCGGTGAACACATCGCCAGCGATGTTTGCTGGTGCAGTAGCCGGAACCGTGAAGCTCTGGCTATTCAGCCCAACATAATCGTACTCTGCTCTAACCGACCAAGTTCCGGCGAATGCCCACTCGACGCCGAAGCCCGCCGTCCAGCCCCAGTTGCTGTTGATGTTGGTGGAAAACGGAGCGCCATTGATAGTGATTGTAGGAGTGCTCGATCCGACCCAAGCGCCGCCGCTCTTGCCGTAAACGAGCACGCGGTCAAACGCATATCCGAGGCGCCCAGTTACGGTCGTCAGCCACCGATTGTTCGCTGTAAGTGAGTCGGTGTTTCCGAACGTATCAAGAATTGCATTGCTGGTGTTGCTGGTGTTCGGCAGCCAGTCGAAGTCGGCTTCGACGCCGATGACGGCGCCGCCCCAGAATTCGTAATTCGCCCCGACTTGGCCGCCACCCGCGAATTGAGTGGTGCTGGTGCCGCCTCCTGTGAAGGTGTTGCCAAATGGATCGGAGAAGGTGCCGTTAGCTCAGGCCGCTCCGAGATTGCCGCCGATATAGAAGCCGGACCAGTTGTAAACCGGCGGCGGAGCGTAAGCGGCCGGCGCGCGCGGCGGCGGCGCGGCGGCAGGTGGAAGATCGGCCGCCATGGCCTGTCCGCCAGCCGCGAGCGCGAGTGCTCCAGCGATCAACATCCGCATCATGTAAATTCTCCCCAATGACCCCGGCGCGGCGTCCGCCACCGCGCCCAAATTGCCCACACCCATTGCCCGAACAACTGACCGACAAAGCTCCATAAGGATGCACCCAAAAGGCCACAACGCACGAGAATCCATGGGTTATTTTCGCCCAGAAAGAAGTCGCAAAGCGACCGCGGGAACGCCAGTTGTTCCGAGATTTTCACTGAGATTCAGGACCTAAGCTGGTTAAGCCCGGTCGCGCCTGTCGTGCCGGGCGCCGGGGGACAACTTGACGCAGAGTTAATGGTCGCTTGCATTTTCCGGCAGAACAAAATAAGAACATCGGTCGATCGACCTGCGGCCTGGCGCAGCTCAAGTGCGCGTGTGGATAACGCCGATCGCGGGTCGATCGCCCTTGCGGGGGACCGGTCCGGCACTAGGTTGGGAGGCGGACAGGCAGCGCGGGAAAACGGAGCGTTAAATGGCAGGAAGCGTGAACAAGGTCATCCTGATCGGCAATCTCGGCGCCGATCCGGAAATCCGCCGCACCCAGGACGGGCGGCCGGTGGCGAACCTGCGCCTGGCGACTTCCGATTCCTGGCGCGACAAGACGACCGGCGAGCGCAAGGAACGGACCGAGTGGCACCGCGTCGTCATCTTCAACGAAAATCTGTGCCGGATCGCGGAGCAATATCTGAAAAAGGGCTCCAAGGTTTACATCGAGGGCGCGCTGCAAACCCGCAAATGGCAGGACCAATCGGGGCAGGACCGCTATTCGACCGAAGTGGTGCTGCAAGGCTTCCGCGGCGAACTCACGCTGCTTGACCGCGCCGGCAGCGCGGGCGGCGCTGGCGGCGGCGATTTCGGCGATGAAGCTGGCGGCGATTTCGGCTCGCCCGGGCCGACCCGCAAGGTCGCGGCACCGGCCGGCGCCGGCGCACGCAATGGCAGCCCGCGCGGCGACATGGACGACGAGATTCCGTTCTAGGCACCATTCGGGAGCGGCGCTGCGCACCCCGGAGCGACGGAACGCAGATGACTCTCGCTCCGCTGTTGCAGGCAAGCCCCGCAATCCAGCTCCACGCCTTCGCGGCCATGGCCGCTTTCGCGCTCGGCATCGTGCAACTGAGCGCGCCCAAGGGCACGCTTCCGCATCGCACCGTGGGCTGGATCTGGGTGACGCTGATGCTCGCGGTCAGCGTCAGCGCGTTCTTCATTCATCAGATCCGGCTATGGGGGCAGTGGAGTCCGATCCATCTGCTGGCGATCTTCACCCTGATCACGCTGCCGATCGCGGTATGGAATGCCCACCGTCACCGGGTGCCGCAGCATTGCAACGCAATGATCGCGATCTTCTGCGGCGCGCTGGTCATTGCCGGCCTGTTCACGCTGGTGCCCGGCCGCATCATGCATACGGTCGTCTTCGGCCCGTGAGGCGCTGGGAATTTCACCATCGTGTCGCATTCGATCGCGTTTTGCCGAGAATGCAGCGAGAATTTGAATTACCGGATTAGGTTCGCATCCAATCGGCGCGGCTATTGTGCCACCGACTGCGACCTTCGGGGTCGCGAAAGCCACTCGCTGGTTGGAGCCGTGCATCATGAGTTCACTGGATTTTGCGGAGAAGCGTGCGAATCCGCGCAATCGCGTCGGACGGCTTGCCACCCTCAAACTCGGCGTCGAGATCGCGCCGCGCTACGTGCTCATCACCAATATGTCGGTCGAGGGCGTTCGGCTGCGACTCAACGGCATCGACGTGGTCGATGAATTCGTGCTGCTGTTCCACGGCAGCGGCGGGCCGGCGCGGGACGGCACCTATAAGGTCGTCTGGCGGCAGGGCCGCGAGATTGGCGCCAAGTTCGTCGGCCCAGCCACCGAAAAACGCCTGACGTTCCCTAATTCTATAGACTGATCGTTCGGCCGCCTCGATCCCCCGAGACGCGGCTGCCTGCTCGAATTCGCGTCCGTGCGGCAAGGAACGGCGGGGCGCGCGGCAGCGCCCCGCACACCCACGCGCGATTTCTGCACGCAAGTCTAAAGTGGGCGGCATCGATTGAGCGCGCCTTGAGAAGCGCGAAGCCCGGGAATAGGCTTTTTCTGGTGCTTTTGAAATAGAGCCGCCACGTCCATTCAAGTGACGGCGCCTTTATCCGGCGAAGCCGGCAGGGAGCGACAATGCCGAAAATGAAGGGCGCGGAGCTGATCGTCGAATATCTGATCGCCAACGACATTCCCTATGTGTTCGGCATCTGCGGCCATGGCAATGTCGGCATGCTCGACCCGCTCTATCAGGCGCGCGACCGCATCACCCTGATTTCGCCCCGCCACGAGCAGGTCGCCGCGCACATGGCCGACGCGTATTTCCGCGTGAAGCACAAGCCGGTGGCGACGCTCACCTCATGCGGGCCGGGTTCCTGCAATATCATCATGCCGCTTGCCTGTGCGCTGGCCGATTCATCGGCCATGATCGCGATCACCGCCAATGTACCGACGTCGCAATTCAACCGCAGCCCGTTCCAGGAGATCAACAAGCACTTCCAGGCCGATTTCGTGAACGTCGTGCGACCGGTCGTGAAGCGCAGCTACCAGCCGACACGCGTTGACATGCTGCCGTTGGCGCTGCGGCAGGCGGCGACGACCATGCTGTCGGGCCGGCCGGGGCCGGTGAACGTCGATGTGCGTTCAACGTATTGTGAAGGAGAGGAGAACGATAAATCTCGAAAAGAGCGTCCTATCGTAGCGAATCGGTAAGTCTTTGTCTGAAAAACGGTAATAGATTTATAAACCCAACGGATACGCCCCGCCGCGCCAGCGATCGGTCACGTAAGTGACCTGCGTGTCTGTCAGGATGCCGATACTTCGTGGCGCGTCACCAGTTTCGCGTCACGACGCTTCGCCCAACATGATCGAGATACGCCTAGAGGGCCTCGCAAACCACTTGCGGATCGTTACGCGCATCAGCGTGGGAAAATCGTAGCCCGTTTCGCGTCACGTCGCTTCCTATTTCGGTTGCACTTCACTGATTTACAGATCCACATATATCGTTGCCGGCGGCGGCAATTCCCGATCCACTATCACGTATAACGCCTTAGCGATTTCCTCAGGATCGTTTCGCTTGTCGGGTGACAACAACCGCCGGCTGATTAATGCGTTTATTTGGTCATCATGGATCTCAAAGCGAATGCAGCGTAAGCCAAGTGCGC
>JASHXX010000012.1 GCA_030043335.1 Xanthobacteraceae bacterium | reverse complement strand
GCATAGGTGATCTTCGCGAGGTGTTTTCAGCTTAGGCGCTGCCGGCGACCGGGCTTGAACAGCACGTCCAGCCTCCGGATTTCATCCAAGGGTTAACGACGCCAGGACGTCGCGCGTTGTTATCGCGAGGACCCGCACCGGCTCCTTCTCGCGCCCACGCACGACAATATCGGTCGTTTGCGCCGTCACCGGGAGTTCGATGCCGGCGGCCGAAAACACGTCCTCGGAAACCACCGCGGTGCAAGCGAACTCCTTGCTGAGCGCTTCCAGGCGGCTCGCGACGTTGCCGGTGTCGCCGAGAAAGTACGGACCCGAAGAGTTCGCCGCCGCATCCGCGGCGACGATCGACAAGCCGGCGTGAATTCCGATGCCAAACCGCAATGGCGCGGTGAGGTCGTGACTGAACTCCTCGCTGAGATGATCGAGGCTGCCCCAGATCGCGGCGGCCGCAGCGAGCGCGCTCTGGGCGCCGGACGGAGCCTTGCCGTCAAATCCAAACACGCTCATCAAGCCGTCGCCCGCGACCCTGGTAACGACCCCGCCGTGGGCCTCGATGATCTCGCTGACGCACTGCACGTAGCTGTCGATGACGAACAGGATGTCAAACGGCAGTTTCGCCGCCGCAAGCAACGTCGAGTCTCTCAGATCGACGCACACGGCCGTGACGGTCACTTCGCGGCGCTCGTCGAAATTGAAGCGGCGGCCCCGTGCCGTGGCTGGTTGCGGCAGGAGCAGCAGGACCCCGAGGTCGTGGACCGGTCGCAGCTGGCAGGCGAGCCGCACCCGGGCCGGCGCCTTGATCCGCTCCAATGTCAGCCGTTCCAGATCGGAGGGCGGCGGCAGCTGGTCGTATCCTTCGCTGATTCTGATCCTGCAGGTCGAGCATCGTCCCCGGCCGCCGCAGATCGAGGTGTGGGGAATGCCCGCCCAACGGCTTGCTTCGAGCACCGAATGGCCCCTCGGCACGTGACCGGCTGTCGATTCGAATAGGACACTTTGAAGCTTCCGGCTCGCGCCAAGACCCCAACGCCGCGCTGCACGAAACAACAACACGGCGACGAGCAAAGCGAGGTAGGCGACCTGAAGCCTTTCCCAAAGTCTCGCCAGGCTCGCGCGATCCGCCGCGTCCGCGCTGCCCGGCGCCGGCGGTCCGTATTGCTCGGAAAATCCCGGCACCAGCGCCGTATGCAGGACGGCGTCCCATCCGGCATTCATGATGCCCATAATCGCCAAAACGGGTATGGCGACCGCCAAGCCAAGCAGGGCTTTCGCCGCCTTGCGATACCAGGGACGGAAGCGCAGGAGCATATGCAGCCCCAGGCATCCGTGCACCCAGACGGCGGTGAGCAGCAGAAACTGGCGCGTCAGGCCGACCGCCGGCGAGGTGATCCAATACTGGTAGACAATGCGGTAGTAGCTGTCATCCAGACCATAGAGCGCGCTGCCAAGCCGCACATTGCTCACACGCGGAATGAGCAGCAGCGGAATCGACAGCCCCAACCCCAGCTGCCAGGCCTCGAGCGCCGGCATGCGAAGATGCTGACGCCGAATAAGCGCCACCAGGCCGAGGCCGCCATGCACGAAAAAGGCGGTTGACAGAAGCGACAACCCGACGACGGTCCGCCACGGCGCCAACAGGAAGCCGCGGCCGACCGTTTCCATGAATGCGAGATGAAAGATCCCGGTTGCATGGCTGATGAAGTGGCACGCCGCATAGATGAACAGTATGAGTCCCGTCACCAGACGAACGGTTCGTACGATGAGCAAACGCGGCTGCCTTCTTGCAGGATCAAAACCGATAGATACGTCGCCGGAACGCGGGCAATTCGTGGCAATTATGATTCTAGGCGATCAGCCATGCGGGGCAAGTGCGTTGACTTTTGCAGCGAACGTCCCGCATCCTCGCCGCGTTTGAGGAGACACGCCCTTCCAGAAAACTTTTGACGGATCGGTGCGGTTGAATCTGCAGACGCTGGCCCGGATTCCGCTCTACAAATCGCTCGGCGCCGAGGCGATCCGACGGCCGATACGCAATGCACGTGGCGCCGCGCCAACGCCAAGGAATTCGTTCTCGAATACCAGGACGGCGGCACCGATCTTTATTTCGTGGCGCAAGGCATCTGCGGGTCTTGATCCAGCCGGTTACCGGCAAGGAAGTGATCCTGCGCGACCTTCGCGACGGAGAATATTTCGGCGAGCTCGCAGCCATCGACGGCCTGCCTCGCTCGGCCGCGATCGTCGCGATCACCAATTCGGTCATCGCCAAAATGCCGGAAACCGTGTTCCGCCAAACGGTGCACGATTATCCGGACGTCTGCGACCAGCTTTTGTCTCTGCTGGCGTCCCAGATTCGCATGCTGGCCCATCTGTATGGACCGGCCGCGCGTTGCAAGCCGAAAATGATGACTTGGAGAAGTTGGTCTTGCGCTTCTGTATCCGGCCCATTGATGGAGCCTTTTAGCTCTTGGCCATCATGGATATCCGCGCGCGCTCGATCTCATTCGCGTCTCGGCCCCGAAGGCCATATGGGCCACCTGATCACGAACGCGCTGGCGAGACCTTTTCCCCATCTCCTCTTTTCGACTCGCAGACCTTGGCGGGAAAGCCAACTATTGCTTTCGGGATCAGCTTAAGCCGTCAGCCATCCCCTTGGTGAACTTGAGCGTTTCTATTGGGCGGCTGCCTTGGTGGCGCGCGCTTCATAGCTGCGCTCTTGTGCCAGCACCGTCCAGGCGATCCGCGCCAACTTGTTGGCGAGAGCCGCGGCCAAAACGTTAGGATGCAGGCGCTGCGCGGCGCGAGCGAGCCAGACCCCGAAGCCATGCTTCGGCCAGCTTGCCGGCCGCAGCAGAATGACCCGGGCTGCTTGCATGAAAAGCGTGCGCAAGTAACCGTTGCCGCGCTTGGAGATGCGTCCGAGGATGGTTCGGTCTCCAGTCGACATCTGCTTAGGGACGAGGCCGATCCATGCCGAAAAATCTCGTCCTCGCGCGAATGTCGCGCCACTGCCGATCGCTGCAACCATCGCACTTGAGATGATCGGGCCAATGCCCGGCACGGTCATGACTCTTCGACAACTGTTATCGTTTTTTGCCAACGTCTCGATCTCAGCGGTCACGGCTTCAATTCGCTCATCGAGTTGCCGCCAGTCACTGGCAAGATCAGCGACGATGCGTAGCATGCGTGGTGAAAGAACGTCCGTCCGCTTGGCCAGGATATCGGGCAGCATCTGGCGCAGGAAGCGCAGTCCTTGTCGGACAATGACGCCGCGCTCTAACAGAAAGCCGCGAATCTGATTGATCGCTGCGGTCCGTTCGCTGACCAGGCGAGACCGGACCCGGTACAGCGCTTGCAGATCCAGTTGCTCGTCGGTCTTGGCTGGAACAAAGCGAGTCGTCGGCCGCTGCACCGCCTCGGCTACGGCATGGGCATCTCGAAAATCATTCTTATGCCCCTGCCGAAAGGGCTTTGCATACGTCGGCGGTACTTGCTTCACGTCGTGGCCCAGCGCGGCAAGCTCGCGAGCAACATAGTGTGTCGCCATCCCCGCTTCGATGCCAATGAGACAGGATGGCAGGTTCGCAAGCCTCGATGTCAGGTTCGCAAGCCTCGATGTAATGCGTCCGCGTGAGACCTTCTCTCGCAACACGATGGTGCCGCACGAATCGAGGCCGACCATGTGAAGTGTGTTCTTACCCATATCTACTCCGATGGTGGTCACTGCGTGAACCGTGGACATGCGAGGCATGGCGCTGCTCCTTCTGCTGGCAAGCCCCCGCGTACTCTGAGAGTTCGTTGGGGGCGCGAGCGCGGCCGGTCCATCCCATTCGCGTCA
>JASHXX010000095.1 GCA_030043335.1 Xanthobacteraceae bacterium | reverse complement strand
AGCGCCGGCGCCGGAGCGAGCGGCGGCGCTTCGGCCGAGGCAGAGCCGCCGGCGGCCGCGGCGCCGCCCGTTTCGCCTCAGGCGCAGCCGACTTCGCCTCAGGCGCAACCGACCAAGACCCCGGCCGACAAAATCGAGGCGAAGAAGCCGAGTGACGCCAAGCCTGGGGACGCGAAGCCGAACGAACTCAGGCCGGGCGATGCCCGGACCGGCGAGACGAAGACGAACGAGGCGAAGGCGAGCGACGCCAAGGTCCAGCCGGCGCCCGACGCCCCGCCGCTCGCGCCGCCAAAGCCGCGCCGGCCGCGCGTCTATCTCGACGGCGCGCCGCGCCCGCCATTGCCGGTCGGGCCGCGCTGACGCGCTACAGCGGCAGCAGCGACGATCCCATCAGGAATTTATCGACCGCGTGCGCGGCCTGGCGGCCCTCGCGGATCGCCCACACCACCAGCGACTGGCCGCGACGCATGTCGCCGGCGGCAAAGACCTTGTCGAGCGAGGTACGGTAGTCGTCGGTCGAGGCGCTGACATTGCCGCGCTGATCGAGGGCAAGCCGGAGGTCCTTGAGCATCCCCTCGTGCACCGGATGCACGAAGCCCATGGCCAGCAGCACCAATTCGGCGCGAAGCTCGAACTCACCGCCGGGAATGGCCTTCATCTTGTCGTCGATGTGCACACAGTGCAGCGCCTGCACCGTCCCGTTGGCGCCGGAAAATCGCGTGGTCATCACCGCGAAGTCGCGCTTGGCGCCTTCCTCGTGGCTCGAGGAGGTGCGCAGCTTGAGCGGCCAGTTCGGCCAGGTGAGCATCTTGTTCTCGCGCAGCGGCGGCTGCGGCAGGATCTCGAAATTGGTCACCGACAGCGCGCCCTGGCGGATCGAGGTGCCGATGCAGTCGGAGCCGGTGTCGCCGCCGCCGATGACGACGACATGCTTGCCGCCGGCGAGGATCGGCTCGTCGGTCGCCGGCTCGCCGCTGACGCGCCGGTTCTGCTGCGGCAGAAAATCCATGGCGAAGTGGATGCCATTGAGCTCGCGGCCGGGAACCGGCAGGTCGCGGGCCTTCTCGGCACCGCCGGTCAGCACCACGGCGTCGTAGTCGGCAACGAGCTTTTCTGCCGCAATATTGACTCCGACATGGGCGCCGTAATGGAAGGTGACGCCTTCGGCCTGCATCTGCGCGACGCGGCGGTCGACGTGATGCTTCTCCATCTTGAAGTCTGGGATGCCGTAGCGCAGAAGCCCGCCGGCCTTGGCGTATTTCTCGAAGACGTGGACGTCGTGGCCGGCGCGGCCGAGCTGCTGGGCGCACGCGAGCCCCGCCGGTCCCGAGCCGACGATCGCGACTTTCTTGCCGGTGCGCTCCGCCGGCGGCTCCGGCTTGAGCCCGAGCGCAATGGCGCGGTCGGCAATCGCGCACTCGATCGATTTGATGGTGACCGGATTCTCGTCAATGTTGAGCGTGCACGAGGCTTCGCACGGCGCCGGGCAGACGCGGCCGGTGACTTCCGGAAAATTGTTGGTCGAATGCAGGTTGCGCGCCGCCTCGTCCCAGTTGCCGGTGTAGACGAGGTCGTTCCAGTCCGGGATCTGGTTGTTGACCGGGCAGCCCGGCGTGCCGGGCGCGAGCGATCCGGTGCCCTGGCAATAGGGCACGCCGCAATTCATGCAGCGCGCGGCCTGGAGGCGGTAGTCTTCTTCGGGCAGCGGCAGCACGAATTCGCGCCAATGCCGGATGCGCTCCTCGACCGGCTCGTAGTCGCGGTCCTCGCGCTCGTATTCGAGAAAGCCGGTGATCTTGCCCACTTTCGCGCTCTAGATTCGTTGCCGCATGATCTTTTCCGAAAGCCGCAATCCACTTTTCGGGATCATGCTTTATTCCGCCGCGATGGCCGCGGCCTTGAGTTCATTGAGAGCGCGACGATACTCGATCGGCATCACTTTGCGGAACTTCGGATACCAGCGCGTCCAGTCGTCGAGAATTTTCGCGGCGACGGCCGAGCCCGTGAAGCGCGCATGCCGGGCGATCAGATGGTGCAGCCGATGGCCGTCGAAGCGGCTCATGTCGGCCATGACGTCGACCAGGCCGTTCGCTTCGAGATCGCGCACGTGATGGAAGACGCGGGCGTTGATGTCTTCCTCGCTCGGCATCGGCTCGAGCTCGACCATGGCGAGATTGCAGCGCGAGGCGAACGTGCAGTCCTCGTCGAGCACATAGGCGATGCCGCCGGACATGCCGGCGGCAAAATTGCGCCCGGTGCGGCCGAGCACGACCACGACGCCGCCGGTCATGTATTCGCAGCAATGATCGCCGGCGCCCTCGATCACGGCGATGGCGCCGGAATTACGCACCGCGAAGCGTTCGCCGGCGACGCCGCGGAAATAGCATTCGCCGTCGATCGCGCCGTAGAGGACGGTGTTGCCGATGATGATCGACTGCTCCGGCACGATGCCGGATGACGCCGGGGGGCGCACCACCAGGCGGCCGCCGGACAATCCCTTGCCGACATAGTCGTTGGCGTCGCCGTCGAGCTCGAAGGTGACGCCGCGGGCGAGGAACGCGCCGAAGCTCTGCCCGGCAGTCCCGGTGAACCTGGCGACGATGGTGTCGGCGGGCAGTCCGGCGTGGCCGTAGCGCTTGGCGATCTCGCCGGAGAGCATCGCGCCGGTGGTGCGGTCGATGTTGCGGATCGGCAGGCTGATGCGCGCCGGCTCGCCGCGCTCGAGCGCGCCCTGCGACTGCGCGATCAGCTTGCGGTCGATGATGTCGTGGATCTTGTGATCCTGCCGCTCGCAATTGTAGAGCGCGACGCTCGCCGGTACGTCGGGCTTGGTGAACAGCTTAGAGAAATCGAGCCCGCGCGCCTTCCAGTGGTCGACCAGCGTGTGCGCGTCGAGCATCTGCATCTGCCCGATCATCTCGTCGAAGGTGCGGTAGCCCATCGCCGCCATCAGCTCGCGCACCTCCTCGGCGACGAAAAAGAAATAGTTGATCACATGCTCGGGCTGGCCGCGGAAGCGCTTGCGCAGCACCGGGTCCTGGGTGGCGACGCCGACCGGGCAGGTGTTGAGATGGCACTTGCGCATCATGATGCAGCCGGCGGCAATCAACGGCGCGGTGGCGAAGCCGAACTCGTCGGCGCCGAGCAGGGCGCCGACCACGACGTCGCGGCCGGTGCGGATGCCGCCATCCACTTGCACGGCAATCCGTCCGCGTAAGCGGTTGGCGACCAGCGTCTGGTGGGTCTCGGCAAGCCCGATCTCCCAGGGCGAGCCGGCATGCTTGATCGAGGTGAGCGGGGAGGCGCCGGTGCCGCCCTCGAAGCCGGCGATGGTCACATGATCGGAGCGCGCCTTCGATACGCCGGCGGCCACCGTGCCGACGCCGACCTCGGAGACGAGCTTCACCGAGACGTCGCCGTCGGGATTGACGTTCTTCAGATCGAAAATGAGCTGC
>JASHXX010000094.1 GCA_030043335.1 Xanthobacteraceae bacterium | reverse complement strand
GCATCGGCATCGACTGCGCCCTGTGGTGGAACGACGGCTACCATGAGACCGTGCTCTGCTTCACCAACAATATTCCGCAGCGCGACGGCGGCACCCATCTCGCCGGGTTCCGCGGCGCCTTGACGCGCCAAGTCACCGGATATGCCGAGTCAGGCAGCGTCGCGCGCAAGGAAAAGGTCGCACTCACCGGCGACGACTGCCGCGAAGGGCTGACCGCGGTGCTTTCGGTGAAAGTCGCCGATCCGAAGTTTTCCTCGCAGACCAAGGACAAGCTGGTCTCTTCCGAGGTGCGCCCAGTGGTCGAGGGCGTAGTCAACGACATGCTCAAGGCCTGGTTCGAGGAGCATCCGAGCGAAGCCAAGGTGATCGTAAGCAAGGTGATCCAGGCCGCCGCGGCGCGCGAGGCCGCGCGCAAGGCGCGCGAGATGACGCGCAAGAGCGCGCTCGGCGTCACCTCGCTCCCCGGCAAGCTCGCCGACTGTCAGGAGCGCGATCCGGCAAAATCCGAGCTGTTCATCGTCGAGGGCGATTCCGCCGGCGGCAGCGCCAAGCAGGGCCGCAACCGCGAATTCCAGGCCGTGCTCCCGTTGCGCGGCAAGATCCTCAACGTCGAGCGGGCGCGCATGGACAAGATGCTGTCCTCCGAGCAAATCGGCACGCTGATTACCGCGCTTGGCACCGGCATCGGCGTGGACGAGTTCGCGATCGAAAAGCTGCGCTACCACAAGATCATCATCATGACCGACGCCGACGTCGACGGCGCCCATATCCGCACCCTGCTGCTGACGTTCTTCTATCGGCAGATGCGCGAGATCATCGACCACGGCCATCTCTACATCGCGCAGCCGCCGCTCTACAAAGTCGCGCGCAACAAGTCCGAGCAATATCTCAAGGACGAGCGGGCGCTCGAGGACTATCTCATCGATGCCGGCCTCGAAGAGGCGGTGCTGCGGCTGTCGTCGGGCGAGGTGCGCGCCGGCAATGATCTGCGCAAGCTGGTCGAGGAGGCGCGCATCATTCGCAATCTGCTGAACGGCCTGCACAGCCGTTATAACCGCAAGGTGATCGAGCAGGCCGCAATCGCCGGCGTCGTCCACCAGCGCGTCACCGGCGACCCGGCAAGCGCCACGGCGGCGGCCGAGTACATCGCCAGGCGCCTTGATGCTCTGACCGACGAGACCGAGCGCGGCTGGACCGGAAGTTTCAGCGACGCCGGGTTCCGGTTCGAGCGCACCGTGCGTGGCGTCAAGGAAGTCGCGGTCATCGATCAGGCGCTGCTTGGCTCCGCCGACGCGCGCCGGCTCGACGAATTCGCGCTCTCGCTGCAGCAGATCTATCCGCGGCCGACGCCGCCGGCGACGCTGCGAAGGAAGGACGAGGAAACGCCGATCCATGGCCCGGTCGGCCTGTTCGAGGCGGTAACTGGCGCCGGCCGCAAGGGCGCCACCCTGCAGCGCTACAAGGGCCTCGGCGAGATGAACCCCGACCAACTCTGGGAAACGACGCTCGACGTCAATGCGCGCTCGCTCCTGCAAGTCAGCGTCAAGGAGATCGACGAGGCCAACACCATCTTCGACGAGCTGATGGGCGACAAGGTCGAGCCGCGGCGCGAGTTCATCGAGCAGCACGCGCTCGCGGCCAGCGTGGATGTGTGATCTCCCTTCGATCAAAACAAATCGAAATATTCGTTCTGCTCCCAGGCAGTCACGTCGGGCCCTTCGACGCTTTCGGCCTTGAAGCGCGCGAGCTCGGCCGCCTTGAGGTGGGCGTAGTAATCGGCGAAGGCGGCGCCGAAATCTGTTCTGAACATTGCGTTGCCGCGCAGCGCGGCGAGCGCTTCGCCGAGGTCCTTCGGGAGGAGCGGCGCCCTGGTCTCGTAGGGCGTGTCGGCCGCGGGCCCGGGATCGCGGCGATGCGCGATACCGTCGAGTCCGGCGTAAATCTGCGAGGCAAGGTAGAGATAGGGATTGGCCGCCGGCTCGCCGACGCGATTTTCGAGACGCGTCGCCGGGTCACCCGGCTCGCCGATGACGCGCACCATCACGCCGCGATTATCGCGCGCCCAGATGGCGCGATCCGGCGCCAGCGCATACGGCCGGTAGCGCTTGTAGCCGTTGACCGTCGGCGTCGTGAAGACAGCAGCAGCGCGCGCGTGCGCCAAAAGGCCGCCGAGGAAATGCCGGCCCAATGCCGACAGTCCATCGTGCGTGTTATCGACGAAGGCGTTGACGCCGCGTTGCCTCTCGATCAGCGACTGGTGCAGGTGCCAGCCGCTGGAGAACAGGTTCGGCAGCGCCGGGCGGCACATGAAACTCGCGAGAAGACCGTTGCGTCGGGCGATCTGTTTGGCGGCGGCGCGGAACAGCACCATCGTGTCGGCGGCGGCGATGCCGGCCTGCGGGTGGAAGGTGAATTCGCACTGGCTGGGCCCGAGCTCGATTTCGAGCGACCGCAGCGGCATGCCGAGGGCGAGAACGCCGCGGCGGATTGGCCCCAGGGCGGCGTCGATCTGATCGAAGCGGCTTTCGGTCAGATACTGGTAGCCCTGATTGAGAAGGCCGACCTCAGGCGCCTGCGGCGGCCAAGTGGCGTCCGCCGCGGCGAGGCGTGGATTCTCCAACTTGAAGAGATGAAATTCGACCTCAAGCCCAGCGAAGAAATCGAATCCCGCAGTCGCAAGCCGCGCCAGCGCCTGCTGCAGAACGCGCCGCGTCGAGAACGGCACCGGCTTGCCGTTGGTGAAATAGATGTCGCAAAGGAGCCAGCCGGTCGCCGGCGCCCAGGGCAGCACGCGGAACGTCGCCGGGTCCGCCACCATGACGAAGTCGCCGGCCCCCTGCATCTCCGCCATGTCGAAGCCGCCGCCCGGTGTGAACACCGGATAGGCGGTCTTGTGCGCGGTGTCCTTGGCGAGAAGCGTCGTCGTCATGGCGAGCCCGCCTGCGAGCATCGCCGGGGCGGCGGCGGCGATCGCCGTCTTGCCGCGCAGCACGCCGTGCTGATCGGCAAAGGAAAAACGTACCAATTCGAGCTTGTGTTGCTTGATCGCCTGCACGACCGCTTTGGCGCGGCGCGCCTGCTCATCGGTCCAGAGGCCGTGACGTTCGACGAATTTGTCTGTCTGTGAACTTCGCCGCGGCGCCATCGGACGTCGTCAATGGCCGTTGGCCCAGCTCTTGGTCTTTTGCCGGCCTTCGTCGGTGCGCCGCCAATAGCCCTGCCAGTCTCCCGGCGGGCCGATGCCGTCGACACAAGCCGGGCCGGTGATCTTTTCGGCCCCAGCCGCATCGAGCACCATCATTGGGCGCGCGCCCTGATCCGATTGATCGAGCGCCTCGCGCAGCAGCCGCCGGTAGGCGCTGATCGCCTTGTCCGAGGTGCCGAGATGCTCCTCGGTGCGATCCTGGATCGCGCCCATCGACTCGCAAGCCCACTGGTCGTGCACGTTGATGTCGGTGCCCATGCCGGTGTAGGTCGCGTGCTCCTGCTCGTGGGCGTCGAACCCGTAGTCGTTTCTCTTGTTCTTGCGCGGCAAGTAGTCCGGCAGCTCATAAAGCTCGAGCCGCTGGCGCCGCATCTCGTCCTTGTCGACCGGCTCGCCGAACGAGGTGAAGATCGCGTACCAGTAGTGCTTCACGTCGTCGATCGGCACGTGCCATTGCGAGATCGTCATCTCGCGGCTCATCGGAATGATGAAGGCGTTGGGGAAGACGAGATTGGTCACCCGCACGTGCGCCTTCGCGTCGCTGATCTGGCGCAGCGTGATCAGCCGCAAGCCATAGTCGGTCGCCTCGACCTCAATGCGCGGACGCGGAAATTCCCGCATGATCCTGGTCATCGGCATGTCCGAGTCCTTCGAGGTGTCACGGAACATCTTGCCGTAGCCTTGGTTCGGATCCTCGTCTTCGAAAAAGCGGTGCAGGAACGAGGTGTGCACTGGATCGATACCGACCTCGAGCGACTGCAGCCAGTTGCAGTCGATCATGCCCTTGAAGGCGAAGGTATGCGTTGGCGGCGCGATGAAGCAGTCGAAATGCGGGAACGCCGGCGGCTCACCCGACCCGAGATAGGCGAACAAGATGCCGCTCTTCTCGACCACCGGGTAGGATTTCACGCGGACATTGGCGCAGAGATTGCTGTTGTCGGGCTCCGCCGGCGTCTGCAGGCAGCGTCCGTTGACGTCGAACAGCCAGCCGTGAAACGCGCAGCGCAAGCCGCCGTCTTCAAGGCGGCCGTGAGCTAGATCGGTACCGCGGTGCGGGCAATGGCGACCGATCAGCCCGTAGCGGCCCCTGTCGTCCTTGAAAGCGACAAGGTCCTCGCCCAAAAGCCGCACCGGCTTGGCCGGCCGGTTGCCGGAAAGCTCGTCGGTCAGCGCAGCCGGCTGCCAGTAGCGCCGCATCAGGTTGCCGGCGGCGGTTCCCGGCGCGGTGCGGGTGATGTGTTGGTTTTGCTCCACGCTCAACATTTGGCGGCATCCTCATCGCGCGGGGGTATCGGCCGGTTCCGGTGCTTATACGATGACCGGCAACCGGCCGGAAGACAACGGATGCTCGGCCCCGCGGAGTGCGGCCGATTCGATGTTGACCGGCGCCGCACGTTGCCGCTCCGCGCGGCTGGAAGGTGAAAGGGAGCGTCCGGGATGACAAGTGTTGGGCCGAGCCTGTTATTCGCGCTGATCTGGATCGGTTGGCTCGTGAGCTGGATCGCGGCGGCGTTCTGGTCGGCCCGCACGGAAAAACGAGTGGTGACAGCGGGCGTCGGCGTCTATCGCGTCGCCATCCTCGCCGGCGCGATTCTGCTGACGCCATGGGCGGCGCAGATCGCGGCGCAAGAGCCGATTTGGAACGTCGGCGAGGCCGGCGCCTACGCGCTCGCTGGGCTGACGCTCGCCGGCATTTTGTTTGCCTGGTGGGCGCCCATCCATCTTGGCCGGCTGTGGTCGAGCGCGGTTACGCGCAAGGAGGGCCACCGGGTCATCGACACCGGCCGCTATGCTTTGGTGCGGCATCCGATCTACACCGGGCTGATCGCCGCGATCTGGGCGACGGCGGTCTCGGAAGCGACCGCGCTCGCCGGCGCGGCCCTCGTCAGCTTCGGCCTTTGGCTCAAGGCGCGGACGGAGGAGTGTTTCCTCGTCGCGGAGCTGGGGATGGACGCGTACGGCGCTTATTGCCGCGGTGTACCCATGCTGGTGCCGTTCCTGCCTCAGGGATCAGGTACCAGCGATCAGCGGTCCGAACGCCTCTGAACTTTACCGACGATTGATTTCTGATGGCCGGGCGTTCTAGCGCCCCGACGTGATCAGGCCGCGCGCGGTGACGACGACCCACCCGCCGTCCTGCCGTTTGATCGTTTCGACACGGCCGAGACCGGGGAGAACACTGCCGCTCGAGACATCGAAGACCCCACCGTAACGGTTGAGCACCAGCGCACGGCCGCGGCGTACGTCCTCGACGACCCAATCCTGCAAGATCCGCTCCGGCGGCTTGGTGTCGGCGGACGGCTGGCTGGGCGCAACCGTTCCGGTTATCTCGGGCGTGGCGGCGCCGCGCTTGTCGAGCCGATCGACGGTGTCGACGATGTGCGCGATTTTCACTGCCGGATCGATTTGCGCCCGCTCGACATGGTCGAGGCGCTCGGCAATCTTGACCAACTGGCCGTTGGCGTTCCGTATCGCGCCTTCGAGATTGGCCTTCAGGGCGGCGAGCTCGGCGAGGTCCGCCTTCATAGCCGGCAGCGCGCCGGTTTCGGTTGTGCTCGACCGCGCATCGCTGGTCGGCCAAAAATGCGCAAATCCGGACGCCGACAGCGACCCGGCGAATCCGCCAAACAGCGCCGCGAGCGCAATCGAAGCGGCAAGCAAGGCTGAGTGCGGCGAACGGATCGGCGCTGCCGCGGCGACAGTCCCCCGTGCCGTCTCGTCGATCGTTTCCGAGCCCGTCGTGGACGGCGCGTCGGCGCCCTCCGTCGAGCTTTCCCCGCCCGCGTCCGCGGCCTCAAGTTTCGGAGACCACACGATCGGCAGTTGGTTCTCGATCGCGGCCGGTTCGGCTTTCTCGTTGTCGCCGGCGTTGCTCTGCGGGCCGTCACCCATGATCGGATCTCCATCTTGCGGCCGATCCGTCGGTAGCCCGGTTTGGTTAGCAATTGGTTACTTGGGGCGCATTTGCTTCTCAATCCGAGCGATTGCCGCGCTAACTCTCAAGTAAAACATGATTTTTCCGGAAAACCGGTTTCCATTTTTTCCAGATCGTGCTTGGCGCCGACTTTTATCGGCCGGGCGTTCAATCGGCCAAGCCGTTGTCGCGGGCGAGGTCTTTGAGCGAGGTTTCCGGCCGCGCGCCGAGGTGCTGGATCACTTCGGCGGCGGCGAGCGCGCCGAG
>JASHXX010000093.1 GCA_030043335.1 Xanthobacteraceae bacterium | reverse complement strand
TTATAGAAGTCATCGAGCCCATCCCACGCGTGCTTTTCCTCCGGTGAAAGGCCGGCAGGCGCCGGGCCGCCCGCGGCAAGCGCTTTAGAAACATCGGGTGGAACCGTCGCCGCCATGTTCGTGTGAATGCCGAGCAATCCCGGCGGCTGCTGCAAAGCCATAACCTCCGATACGGCATTGCCCCAATCGCCGCCCAGCGCCACGTATTTTGTGTAGCCGAGGCGTTGCATGAGCGTCTCCCACGCTTTCGCGATGCTGACGGGATTCCATCCAGGCGCCGTAGTTTGCCCGAGAAGCCGTAGCCGGGCAGGGACGGAATCACGAGATCGAAGGCATCGGCCGCGATCCCGCCGTGCGCCGTCGGATTCGTCAACGGGTCGATGATCTTCATCTGCTCGATGATCGAGCCGGGCCAGCCATGCGTGACGATCATCGGCAGCGCATTTTCATGCGTCGAGCGAACGTGAATGAAATGAATGTCGAGCCCGTCGATCTCGGTGATGAAGTTCGGCACGGCGTTGATTTTCGCCTCGCATTTGCGCCAATCGTGCTCGTTCGCCCAATACTGCGCGAGCTTCTGCATCGTCGCCAACTGCACGCCTTGCGTTGCATCGGCGACCTGTTCGCGCTCGGGCCACTTTGTCGCGGCGATGCGTTTGCGCGCAAGTCGGCGAGGTCGGCTTCCGGAACGTCGACGCCTAAGGGGCGGATTGCGGCGTCTCCGGCCGCCGCGGCCATTTGTGCGGGAAGCAGGCTGACGGCGCCCGCGGCCGCGGAGGCGGCAAGAAAGCTGCGCCGGCCTTCGTCGGGTGATTTGACTGTATCCATGGATCCCTCTCCTTGCTCTGATGGCCGGCTGGAGTGGCGGGGTCAGGCAGCAGATGTGGCGTTGCGCTTCTCGCGCGCGGCGATGGGATTGGACAATTCGCCGGCTCTTGTTGCCGGTCTTGACGTAGCAATGCCCGCAAACTGCGGTTTGTAGAAAGTCTGTTGGCGGCGCCGAACGCTGGCCTATTTTGCTTCCGTAGCCGCTTTTTCGATCAATGCTGCCACCTCGGATGCGTGCGACAGAAAGATCGCATGGCTGCCCGGAAGTTCGATGACTTGCGATTTCGCCCGCTTCGTCATGAATCGCTCGAGGTCCGGATTGATCATTCGGTCCTGCATCGGAATTACTGCGTAGCTCGGCTTTTGTTTCCAAGCCGCAACCGTGGCCTCGGCGCCAAATGCTTCAGCTGAAGTCGGCACTTGGGATATCGCCATAAACCGCGCGACCGGTTTGGGAGCGTCTGCAGCGAAGTCATCGGGAAACGCATCGGAGTTGACTGCCAGAAAGCCGTCGCCGACCGGCCCGATGCTCTTGGCGGCCGCCGGCATCTTGCTCGACAGATCAGACAGACCCTCACCGACGTCCGGTTGCGTGGCCGCTACATAAACAAGAGCCTTGACGTCGGGATGCGCTCCCGTCTCGGTGATGATCATCCCGCCATAACTATGGCCGACCAGTACACAAGGACCCGCCTTATCGAGAACGCGGCGCGTCGCAGCCACGTCTGCCGCGAAACTCGTCTCCGGCTCCTGGACGACAAGTGCCGTGTAACCGTGACTCTGGAGAATATCCGCCACCGGCTTCCATCCGGAACCATCGGCGAAGGCGCCGTGGACCAGAACGATAGTCTTGACGGCGGCGTATGCAGGGGATGACGCCGCTAGAGCGGCGCCGGTGAGGAGAGCCAGAATCAAGTGTTTCATGATGAAGCTCCGCTAATGTTCATTGCAGAGACCACTAAGCTGTTAATTGCAGAGACCACTGAGCGATGTCTCGAGCCGCCTGGCGGCCGCCGCCGGGAGTAGTGGGGTTGGCTGCAGAATTTTCTAAGCCCCGCGGAACATCACGCGGGTTCAGCAGCCGGAACGCTTCTCAGCTCTATCAGTTCCAACGCCGCCTCGAATTTTTTTGAGCGGCTATGATCGATCGAACCGATTTTTCCGCATCGACCGCATCAGCGGCTCTACTGTCAAATTGCTGTCACAATCACTAGTGGGAACTCGCGACTGGACGCCCGAAATCCTGCGCCGCTTATGTCCGCTCCGGGTCGGCAGCGGACATTTCGCGAAATTCGATCGATGTCCACACGCCCTAATGGTACCCCGCGCTATCGCCGACCTTGCCGCGGAAGACCCAGTACGACCAGGCGGTGTACATTAGGATCACTGGAAGGAGGAGCAGCGTGCCGATCAGCAGGAAGGCCTGCGTGCTCGGCGACGATGCCGCCTGCCACAGCGTGTAGTGATACGGCACGATCATCGGCCACAGGCTGATGGCGATGCCGATGAAGGACATCAGGAACAGCCCGACCGCGCCGAGGAACGGCAGCAATTCGTGCCGGCTGCGCAGCGCGTACCACTCGCCGCCGGCAATGAGCGCGGTGATGATCGGGACCGGCGCCAGCAAGGCGATGTCCGGCCAGCTGAACCAGCGCCGCGCGATGTCGGCGTGGGTCTCGGGCGTCCACAGGCTGACCGCGAGGATCGCGGCAAGCACCGCGATCAGACAAACCTGGCCGGCGCGGCGCGCCCAGCGCTGCAAATCGCCTTCGGTCTTGAGGATGAGCCAGCCGGCGCCGAGCAGGCCATAGCCGAACATCAGCGCCAGCCCGATCGCCAGCGGAAACGGCGCGACCCAATCGAACGAGGTGCCGGCAAAGTGCCGGCCCTCGACCTTGAAGCCCTGGATGAAGGCGCCGAGCACCACGCCTTGCGCAAAGGTGGCAACGAGCGAGCCGCCGCAGAACGCGCCGTCCCAGAAGCGCCGCACCGCCGGGTGCTTGAACCGGAATTCGAAAGCGACGCCGCGGAAGACTAGCGCCAGGAGCATCATCAGGATCGGGAAATAGACCGCGGGAATGATGATCGCGAAGGCCAGCGGAAACGCCGCCATCAGGCCGATGCCGCCGAACACCAGCCAGGTCTCGTTGCCGTCCCAGATCGGCGCGATCGAGCTCATCGCAATGCGCCGCGCCGCTTCGCCGGGCATCAGCCCGTAGAGCATGCCGACGCCGAGATCGAAGCCGTCGAATACCACGTAGTAGAACACCGCGAGCGCGAGGAGAGCGGTCCACAGCGGCACCAGATCGAGGACCATCGCTTCCTCCCGATCACGATTGCGCGGCAATCCGCGCGGCGTTCTCGAACGGCTGGTTCGGGCGCCCGCTTTCGATCAGCTGCGGCTGCGGTTCCGGCTCCCGCGGTCCGCGGCGCACCAGCCCGGCCATGAAGGCAATGCCGGTCGGGAACATGATCAGATAGACGGCGACGTAGAGCAAAAGCGACGCGGTGACGTCGGCTGAGGTGAGCGACGGCGACACCGAATCCGCCGTGCGCAGCAGCCCGTACACCGTCCAGGGCTGGCGGCCGACTTCGGTCGTGACCCATCCCGCGATCACCGCGATGAAGCCGAGCGGCGCCGTCCATCGGCACAGCAGCAGGAACCATGCCGAGTCCCAGAGCCGGCCGCGCAGCTTCAGGAATTGGCCCGCGATCGCGACCAGCAGCATGATGACGCCGATGCCGACCATCACGCGAAAGGCGAAGAATGGCGGCGCAACCGGCGGGCGCTGGTCGGCCGGCCATTCCTTGAGCCCCTTGATCGTGCCGTTCCAGGAATGGGTGAGAATGAGACTGCCCAGATCCGGAATCTCGATCGCGTAGCGCATGGTCGCGGCGTCGTCGTCGGGAATGCCGAACAGCGTCAGCGGCGTCGGCCGTGCGGTGTCGTAACGGCCTTCGATCGCGGCAAGCTTCGCCGGCTGGTATTCGAGCGTGTTCAAGCCGTGCTGATCGCCGAGAAAGATCTGCAGCGGGACGATGATGATCAGAAGGTCGAGCGCCATGCGCACCATCATGCGCGCATCCTCGACCGCGCGCTCGCGGCGGATCAGCCAGGCGCCGACCCCCATCACCACGAAGGCGGTGGTGATGTAGAAGGCATTGACATTGTGCATGAACCGGTAGGGAAACGAGGGACTGAAGACGATCGCGAACCAGTCGACCGGCTCGAATCGTCCATCGACGAGCTGATAGCCGGCGGGCGTCTGCATCCACGAATTGGTCGCCAGAATCCAGAACGAGGACAACAGCGTTCCGAACGCGACCATGAGCGCGGCGAAAAAATGCGCCCAGGTCGGCACCAGCCACCGGCCGAACAGGAGGACGCCGAGAAACGAGGCCTCGAGAAAAAACGCCATCAGCCCCTCATAGGCGAGCAGCGGCGAGATCACGTCGGCGGTGGCGTCGGTGAAGCGGCTCCAATTGGTGCCGAACTGGAACGGCATGATGACGCCGGAAACCACCCCCATCCCGAACGAGACGGCGAAGATTCGGGTCCAGAAGCCGGAGATGCGGAACCAGATGTCGCGGCCGGTGAAGAAATAGAGCCCCTCGAGCACCGCGATGTAGGAGGCAAGCCCGACGGTGAAGGCCGGCAACAGGATGTGCCAGGCGATCACCCAGGCCCATTGCAGGCGCGACAGCAACACCGGATCGAGCGCCATCGGACGAGCTCCGTCGTCTGCCGCGACCAGCCCCTTTGTGATATAGACGTTGCGCGCTGAGGGGAAAAGCCATGGATCAAGCCGCTACACCGGGCGCGCCTAGCGCGCCGTCCGTTTTCGACCGCGTCTTCGATCTGAACAAATCGGGCTCGACCGCGCACCGAATTGGTCGCCGGTCTCACCACGTTCCTGACGATGGTCTACATAGTCTTCGTCAATCCGCAGATCCTCGGCAATGCCGGGATGGACAAGGGCGCGGTGTTCGTTGCCACCTGCATTGCGGCTGCGGTCTCGACCACGGTGATGGCGCTCTACGCCAATTATCCGATCGCGCTTGCGCCGGGCATGGGGCTCAATGCGTTCTTCGCCTTCACCGTCGTGCTGGCGATGAAATACACCTGGCAGCAGGCGCTCGCCGCGGTGTTCTGCTCGGGGGTGATCTTCTTTCTGATCTCGATCTTCCGGATCCGCGAATACATCATCAATTCTATACCCAGGAATCTCAAGCTCGCGATCTCGGCCGGCGTCGGCTTGTTTCTCGGCATCATCGCGCTCGAGGAGGCAAGGATCGTCGTCGCCTCGCCGGCGACCCTGGTCACGCTCGGCGACCTGCGCAATCCGGCGGCGATCCTGTGCCTGTTCGGCTTGGTTCTGATCACCGCGCTCAACTACTGGCGGATCATCGGCGGCACGCTGCTCGGCATCCTGATCGTTACCGTGATCGGCATCCCGCTCGGACTCGCGCATTTTGGCGGCGTCGTCTCGCTGCCGCCGTCGCTCGAGCCGACGCTGTTCAAGCTCGACTTCTCCCGCATCGCCGAGGGCTCGTTCCTGATCGTCATCTTTAGCTTCCTGTTCGTCGACGTATTTCCGGCACGCTCATTGGCGTCACCCATCGCGCCGGCCTGACCGACGCCGAGGGCAATCTGCCGCGGATGAAGCAGGCGCTGATCGCCGACAGCTTCGCCGCCATGTTCGGCGCGCTGATCGGCACCTCGACGACCACGAGCTACATCGAGAGCGCGGCCGGCGTCTCCGCCGGCGGGCGCACCGGGCTCACCGCGCTCGTCGTCGCGGTGCTGTTTCTGGCGGCGCTGTTCTTCGCGCCGCTTGCCGGCATGGTGCCGGCCTATGCCTCGTCGGCGGCGCTCCTTTATGTCGCCTGCGTCATGGCGCGCGCCCTGGCCGAGATCGACTGGGACGACATCACCGAGGCGGCGCCGGCAGTGGTCGCGGCGGTGACGATGCCGCTCACCTACTCGATAGCGACCGGCATCGGGCTCGGCTTCATCACCTATGCGCTGGCGAAGCTCATCTGCGGCAAGTTCGCCGAGGCCAAGCCGGCGGTGCTGGTGCTCGCGGTCATCTTCGCGGTCAAGTTCTGGATCGGGTAAGTTCTCGTTTCCGGCGCGGCGAAAGCGATGGCAGAAGCGCAACTCGCGCGGTCCTATGATTGGGAAAATTGGCCGATGAACGTCACCCGGCGCACGCTGTTCGAAAGCACGACGTTGCAGATAGGCCTGTTCGCGGCGCGCAACGTGTCCGACAGGTGCGGCGACGTCGAGCGGCAGAGCCGCAACATCGTCGTGCTGCCCTTCAGCGGGGTATT
>JASHXX010000092.1 GCA_030043335.1 Xanthobacteraceae bacterium | reverse complement strand
AAATACTCGAATCCGATGTATATCGACGACGTCGCCGTCGACTTCCCAGACATGCCGATCATCCTCGCGCATCCGTCCTTCCCCTGGCAGGAGGAGGCGCTGTCGGTCGCGCAGCACAAGCCCAACGTCTACATCGACCTGTCCGGCTGGTCGCCGAAATACTTTCCGCCGATTCTCGTTCGCTACGCCAACTCGCTTTTGAAGCACAAAATGCTGTTCGGCTCGGACTGGCCGGTCATCAAGCCGGATCGCTGGCTTGCGGATTTCGCCAAGCTCGACATCAAGCCTGAGGTACGGCCGCTCATCCTCAAGGAGAACGCGATGAAGCTCCTGGGTCTGGGCTCGGCGAAGGTCTGACTATCAGGTCAGGCGCGAGGCAGCACCCCGTCATGCCCGCGCGACCGGCGGTACGTAGGTTTCCAGTTCCGGTGCCGGCAACCTCACCACCTGGCCGATCTCGGCGGAACGATAAAGCGCCATCAGCATCTGCGCCACGGCGACGCCGTCGTGGAACGTCTCGAGCGGCCGGCGGCGCTGGCGGAAGGCGTCCACCATGTGCCGGTTCTCGCCGACATAGCCGTAGATGTCGGCCTCGTTCTCCAGGACCGGCATCAGGCCCTGCTCGGCATTCTGCTTCTCGACGAGATCCTCGCCCTCACTGCCGGCGACCTCGCGCGACAGAAACACCTTGAGCCCGGTGTTGAGCGAGGAGAACTCCATCACGTATTCGGGGCCGAGGAGCTCGATCAGGATGCGCAGGCCCGGCCCGACATAGGCCCAGGAATTGGTGGCCTCGACCATCACCTCGTGGCCCTCGGCATCGCGAAAGATAAGCACGCCGCGGGCGAAGTCCTCGGCCGGGTGCCTGGTGTAATCGATCTCGGCGCCCATCATCCGCTTGAGCCGCTGCGCGTAATCCGGACGCGTCCATTTGAGATTGCCGACGGTCGCGCTGGCGCTGACAAGCGTAAGGTCGGTGCGGGGTGCGCCGGGCTTGGTCAGGAGGTAGCGGCCGACCTCGACGCTATGGCAGGTCATGTCGGAGAGGACGCCGCCCCCTTGCCGGCTGCCTTGCCAGAACCACGGCATATGCGGGCCGCTGTGCTCCTCGGCGGCGCGGGCCAGATAGGGCCGGCCGCAGACCGGCACGGCGCGACGCCAGACGATGTCCTTGCCGCGCTGCACCGCGCTCGAGAACACCTGGTTTTCCAGATAGCCGTGATTGAGCTTGGCGTCTTCGGCAAGCCGCAGCATCTCGCGCGCCTCGGCGAGCGTGCGCCCGAGCGGCTTTTCGCAGGCGACGCCGGCAAGCTTGGCCCAGCCGGCCTTCACCACCCGATGGATCTCGCGCATGGTATCGAGCCGGGCGAAATTCGGCACCCCGATCCACACCGCATCGACCTCGCCGGAAATCAGCATCGCTTCGAGCGAAGGAAACGGCCGGCACGGCCCGAGCTCGAGCGCATTTGCCTTCGCCGCCAGCGCCTCGCGGTTGGCGGCGGTCGGGCTGTAGACGCCGCTCACGCTGACGTGGCGCACCGAGACGAGCGCCTGGAGATGGAAATTGGCAATGAAGCCGGAACCGATCAAACCGATCCGCAGCCTGGCGATGGGCGCGTTACCGTTCATGAAGGTCTTCCCGGTTGGCGGAGCCTTGCGGCAAAATCATAGACGAGACGTGCGAATTTGGCCGTGACTGCCGATCTTAAAATCCGACGGCGAGCGCGCCGCGCGTGCGCGGGTCGGCGGCGCCGATAAAGCCCGTCGGGCCGACCAGGATCGAGTTGGCCGAGGTCGGCAGCCGGCGCACCATGACCTTGTCGCCGCGAGCCTGGAGCGCGGCGACAAGCCCGGCGGACAAACCCGGCTCCGCAATCACCAGGTCGGGCATCCACTGATTGTGCACGCGCGGCGCCGACACCGCGGCGGCAAGATCGAGGCCGCGGTCGATCACGTCGATCACGACCTGGAGTACCACGTTGATAATGAGGCTTCCGCCCGGCGAACCGGTGATCAGGAACGGCGCTCCGTCCTTGAGCACGATCGTCGGCGTCATCGAGGACAGCGGACGCTTGCCGGGTCCGGGCGCGTTCGCCTCGTAGCCGATCAGGCCATAGGCGTTCGGCGCTTCGGGTTTGGCAGCAAAATCGTCGAGCTCGTTGTTGAGCACGATGCCGGTGCCGGCGGCGACCAGCCCGACGCCGTAGCTGAAATTGAGCGTATAGGTGTTGGACACCGCGTTCCCGAAGCGGTCGACCACCGAGAAGTGCGTGGTGTTGCCGCCTTCCGGTGCGGTGGGATGGCCGGGGCGCAACTCGCTCGCCGGTGTCGCATGCGCCGGGTCGATGGTGGCGCGCCATTCGCCGGCATAGTCCTTCGAGGTGAGCCGCGCGATCGGCACCTCCACGCGATCAGGATCGCCGAGGAAGAAGGCGCGATCGGCATAGGCGCGCTTCATCGCCTCGATCATCAGGAACAGCGCCTGCGCAGCGTCGTCATGGGCAAGGTCGTAGCCTTCGAGGATGTTGAGCATCTCGATCAGAACGACGCCCCCGGAGGAGGGCGGCGGCATCGATACGACATCGTAGCCGCGATAGGTGCCGTGCACGGCCGCGCGCTCGATGGCGCGATAGCTTTTGAGATCGTCGACGGTCATCACGCCGCCGGCGCTCTTGACTGCGGCGGCGAGCCTGTCCGCGATCGGGCCTTCGTAGAAGGCGCGCGGGCCGCCTTTGGCGATCGCTGTGAGCGTGTCGGCGAGATCGCCTTGAACGAGCCGGTCGCCGGCGGCGAGCGGCGTGCCGTCGGCCTTTAGGAAGATTTGCGCCGACGAGGGCCAACGCGCGAGGCGGGCGCGATCGCGCGGCAACGCGTCGGCGGTGTCGTCGGCGACCGCAATGCCGTCGCGCGCGAGCGCGATCGCCGGCGCGATCAGGTCGGCCAGGGTAAATCGGCCGGAGCCGTATTTTTCTTCGGCGAGAGCGAGGCCGGCGACGGTGCCGGGCACGCCAATCGCCAGCGCCGAGTCGCGCGATTTTTGCGGGTCGGCATTGCCCTGCCCATCGAGGAACGACTTCTCGGTGATCGCCTGTGGCGCAGCCTCGCGATAGTCGATCGTCGTGTCTTCGCCGCTCGCGCGATGGATCACCATGAAGCCGCCGCCGCCGATATTGCCGGCACGGGGGTAAGTCACCGCCATGGCGAAGCCGACCGCAACCGCGGCGTCGATCGCATTGCCGCCCTTCTGCAGAATGTCGGCGCCGATCCGCGCCGCCAGCGCTTCCTGCGCCACCACCATGCCATGCTCGGTGCCGACCGCCTGCGCTTGCCCGATCTCGGGGTCGAGCCGCCCTTCGCCGCGCGCGAGGAGCGGCGGGCTGAGAAGGGCGATGAGCGTGAGGGAGGCGAATCTGGGCAGGGAGCGTTTGTCCATCGGGCGCTGCAACACCCTCACAGCATCGACGGCAACACCCGGTCCGGCGGGCGGTGGCCGTCCATGAAGGTGCGGATGTTGACGATGACCTTCTCGCCCATGTCGACACGGCCCTCGATGGTGGCGGAGCCGAGATGCGGCAGCAGCACGACCTTGCCGGCTTTGGCCAGCTTGACCAGTTTCGGGCTCACCGCCGGCTCGTGCTCGAACACGTCGAGGCCGGCGCCGCCGATCTCTTCGCCCTCGATCAAGCGGGCGAGCGCATTCTCGTCGATCACCTCGCCGCGCGCGGTGTTGACGATGTAGGCCTCGGGCCGCACCAGCTTGAGCCGCCGCGCCGAAAGCAGGTGATAGGTCGCCGGGGTGTGCGGGCAATTGATCGAGATGATGTCCATGCGAACGAGCATCTGGTCGAGGCTCTCCCAATAGGTGGCGTTGAGCTCTTCCTCGATGCGCGGAGCGACGCGGCGGCGATTGTGATAGTGGATCTGCAGCCCGAACGCCTTGGCGCGGCGCGCCACCGCCTGGCCGATGCGGCCCATGCCGACAATGCCGAGGCGCTTGCCCCAGATGCGGTGGCCGAGCATCCAGGTCGGGCTCCAGCCGGTCCATTGGTGCTCGCCGATCAGCACCTGGGCGCCTTCGGCAAGCCGCCGCGGCACCGCGAGGATCAGCGCCATGGTCATGTCGGCGGTGTCCTCGGTGAGAACTCCCGGCGTATTGGTCACGGTGATGCCCCGCTGTAGCGCCGTGGCGACGTCGATATTGTCGACGCCGTTGCCGAAATTGGCGATGAGCTTCAATCGTTCGCCGGAGTGGCTCAACACCGAGCGGTCGATCTGATCGGTCACGGTTGGCACCAGCACGTCGGCGAGTTTGGCGGCCTCGCCAAGCTCGGCATGACTCATCGGCTTGTCGCTGTCATTGAGCCGGACGTCGAACAATTCGCGCATCCGCGTTTCGATGCTGTCCGGCAGCTTGCGGGTGACCACGACCAGCGGCTTCTTGCCCGACACCATCTACGCCTCTGGGTCGCCCTCTGGCCGTTCCTGGCCATTCTCTCGAGGCCAATCAGCCCGGGAATCGGGCGGCGGCATCCGCTCCTTTGGCCGCACCCCCGTTCAGGGCTCTTTAACCGCCGTGGCCGACACTGACCATCGGGGGAGACGGACCATCAATTTCTCTCTACCAGATGGCTGCGTTCCGGACAAAGCGCGCCGGTTCCCGGCGCGATCGCGCACTGCGCGGGCATCCGGGCGCGGGGCGGCGGCGACGTACGGCGGCGTGGCAGATCGATGATGGTGCGGATTCGGGCCGTCATTGCGGCCCTGTTCATGCTGGGGCTGGCAATCGGCGCAGCGCCGATCCGCCCGGCGCGCGCCGGCAGCGACGCGGCGACCAGCGGGCTGCCGCTGCCGCGCTTCGTCAGCCTGAAGTCCAAGAGCGTCAATCTGCGGATCGGCCCGAGCGTCGATTACGCGGTCGCCTTCCGCTACATGAAGCCGGGCGTGCCGGTCGAGATCATTCAGGAATACGACAACTGGCGCCGCAT
>JASHXX010000091.1 GCA_030043335.1 Xanthobacteraceae bacterium | reverse complement strand
GAGCGGGCTGCAATGGGCGATTTCGGTCATCGGCGTGATCATCTTCACCGGGCTCACCGCGTACGACACGCAAGCCATCAAGGAGATGTACAGTCCGATGGATGACGGCACGGTCGCCGGCCGCAAGGCGGTCATGGGGGCGCTGCGTCTCTATCTCGACTTCATCAACCTGTTCCTGATGCTGCTGCGCTTGATGGGCAACCGCCGCTGAGCCGATAGCGGTTGAGGACGAGACAACGCCCCGGCTTCATTCCGGGGCGTTTTCTTTTGGAGCATGGTGCGGAAAAACGATGAGCGACGCCAACATTCGTGCGGCCACGTTGGGCGACATCGCGGCCATCACCCGCATCTATGGCGAGGCCGTCGAGCGCGGCACCGCGACATTCGAGGTCGAGCCGCCGGATGAAGCCGAGATGGCGCACCGCCAGCACACGCTGGCGGCGGCCGGCTATCCTTATCTCGTCGCTGAGCGCGCGGGCGCAGTGGCGGGTTACGCCTATGCCGGGCCCTACCACGTCCGCCCGGCGTACCACTGGAGCGTCGAGGATACGATCTACGTCGCCCCGCAATTCCAGTGCGCCGGGCTCGGCCGGCTGCTGATGGCCCGGCTCATCGCAGAGGCCGAGCAGCGCGGCTTTCGGCAAATGATCGCCGTGATCGGCGACTCGGCGAATGCCGCGTCGGTCGGCCTGCACGCGGCCGTCGGTTTCCGCCGCGTCGGCACCCTGCACGGCGTCGGCTTCAAGCACGGCCGCTGGCTCGATGCCGTGCTGATGCAGCGCCCGCTGGGCGCCGCCGATTCGACGCCACCGAAATAGGGCTATTGCGGCCGCGAGGGGTGCAAGCACAACAGCGCCGCGAACGAGGCGAGGCAGAGCGCCACGGAAACAATGATGGCCGAGGCGCCGATTGCGTCGAGCAGCAGCCCGAACAGCAGGGGGGCGAATGCCTGGGCGGCGCGCGCCGGCGCGCCGAGCAATCCGGTGCGCTCGCCATAGCCGTGGGGTCCGAATACGGCGAGCGGCACGGTGCCCCGGGCGATGGTCAGGAGGCCGTTGCCCGCACCGTAGAAGATGGCGAACGCGGCGGCCGCCGGGGCGCCGAAGATGACGAAGATCGCCGCGCCGATCGGGTGCAGCAGCGCGGCGACGCGGGCCGAAATCAGCGGGTGCGTCCGGCGCAGGATTGCGAATTCGACGAGGCGCGCGGCGACCTGCGCCGGTCCGACCAAGGCCGAGGCCGCAATCGCCTCAACCGAACTCACGCCGGCGCGTTCCAGAAGCCGCGGCAGATGCGCCGCCATCGAGCCGGTGACGAACCATACTGCGGCGAAAACAAAGGCGAGGAGAAACATCTCCTTGTAAGGCTTCCACCCGATCGAATGCTCGCCGGTGCGAGGTCCGGCTGTTGGCCGCAAGGCGGCCGGCAACAGCAAGTTGAGCGGCAGGCCAAGGCCGATGTTGAGCGCAGCCCAGACGAGCAACGTCTGGCGCCAGCCGAGCGCGTCGTTGAGGATCGTCGACAGCGGCCAACTGACCGTCGAGGCGAAGCCGGCAAACAGCGTGATGCCGGTAATCGGGCCGCGCGCGTTGCGGCCGTAGAGCGCGGTGAGCGCGGCAAATCCGGCGTCGTAGAGGCCAAGCGACATGCCGATGCCGAGGATCGTCCAGGCCGCAAAAAGCAGGACCGGCCCGGTTGCGGCGGCGAGTGCAACCAGGCCGCCGGCCAGCACGATGTTGGAAAGCACCAACACGCCGCGGCCGCCATGGCGATCGATGATCCGTCCCACCGCGGGCCCCGCGAACGCCGCGATTAGCAGCGCAGCGGAAAATGCGCCGAAAACCCAAGAGCGCGGAACTCCGATGCCGGCGCCGATCGGGTCGGCAAGGATCGCCGGCAGATAATAGCTCGACGCCCAAGCGAGCGTCTGCGCGGTGCCAAGGGCGGCCACGACAACCGGACGCGACCGGAGGAACGCTGCGCTGTCGTGCTGTTGAGCCAAGCCGAATTCGTCGATTTCCGCGCGGCCGCCGGTTGCGGCCGCCCCGATCAAACGTCCGCGCCGCCTTGGCGTGTTCAGCCGGCGATGATGTGAAACGAGCGGTCGAGCGCGCCGAGCACGCGATCAAGCTCCCGTCCGCGGCGCAGGATGTGGCCTGTCGCCGAGATCACGCTGTAGGCGCCCTGCCGGCGCTCCAATCGCGGATTCTTCTCGATCCGGTAAATGGGGAATTCGCAGGCGCGGCGAAAAACCGAAAATACCGCGCGGTCCTTGAAAAAATCGATGGCGTAATCTCGCCATTCGCCGGCGGCGACCTTGCGGCCGTAAAGGCTGAGAATACGGTCGAGCTCGCGTCGGCTGAAGGTAACCTCGCTTGCGGGGGCAGGCACGCGGACCTCGCCCCCGCGAAACGCGCTCGGTTCAGTTTCGCCGAAGGTCATGCGACGCCTCCCGTGTCATTGAAGTTTCACGCCGTCTTCATGATCGCGCCGGACGCGGGCGCGGGCAAGGGCTTTGCTTCGGTCGATGTCCCAATTTGAGCATGCCGAGTTTTGTGCGCATTGCCGCAGGGTGCGGCAATGTTGACCAGCGGAATCACG
>JASHXX010000090.1 GCA_030043335.1 Xanthobacteraceae bacterium | reverse complement strand
TTTTGCCGGCGTCTTGAAGGGCCTTTTCCTTCACGTCGAGCTGATCCAGCCGCGGCGCAGCGCCCGTGGCCGCGGCCGCCGCAACGATGCGCAGACCCCGAATCCGAGCTTTTCCGCCGCGCAATACGACCGGCTGGCGCTCCTCTACGTCATCGCCAGCGTCCGCGCCGGCGAGTGGCTCGTCCCGGCGTTCCATGCCGCAATCGACTCCGGCATCCGCAACGGCCATGACGATCCGTCAGGCTTCGACGTGGAGAGCTTTGCCGACAGCTTGCGCAGGCTCGCGGAAAAGCTGCAAGCGCCGGGGGCCGTCGAAACCGCGCACTCGCCGTGATCTTGTTGGCGCCGGACGCCGAGTTGACTTGCCGGACGGCGTGAGGGATTACCTCGCTCGTTCCACCGCGCCCGGCCCGGCAAAGTCGCCCAAACAACGAAGACGAGAGCGACCGTGAACGCGAGCAGGTCAACGCCAGAGCTTGGCAGGCGCGCGTCGCTCAAGGCGATCGCCGGCGCCATCGCCGGCGTGATGTTGCCGCGGGGCGCGGACGCAAAAGCAGCGCGGCCGGCGTTCGATCAATGGATCGCCGCGTTTCGTGCGACCGCGCTTGCGCACGGCATCAGCGCCGAGACCTACAGCCGCGTCATGACCGGGCTCTCGCCCGACAGCACCGGGCTCGAGGCGATCCGCAGCCAGCCCGAATTCAACGAGCAGCTCTGGCAATATTTGAACCGCCGCATCTCCGAGTGGCGTATCATGGCCGGCCGCGACAAGGCCAGGCAATACGCGCCGCTGTTCGCCCGCATCGAGAAAGATTTCGGCGTCGAGCGCTCGGTCATGCTCGGCGTCTGGGGCGTCGAATCGGCGTTCGGCGACCCGGCGGTGCAGCAGCGGCACATGCGGCCGGTGTTTCCCGCGCTGGCGACGCTCGCCTGGGGCGAGCCGCGCCGGCGCCGTTATTGGGAGCAGGAGCTGATCAACGCGCTCATCATCGTGCAGCGCGGCTGGGCGACGCCCGGCGAAATGAACGGCTCGTGGGCCGGCGCCATGGGCCACACCCAATGGATGCCGGAAGTCTGGCTGCATCTCGGCATCGACTACGATGGCGACGGCAAGATCTCGCCGTTCGGGCCGCCGGACGACGCACTCGCGACGACTGCGCGCTATTTCGTCGAGCGCGGAGGGTACCGCCGCGGCGAGCATTGGGGCTGCGAGGTGCGCCTGCCGCTGAAACTCGGCCGCGGCGGCTCGCGCAGCTACGCGGCCTGGCAGGCGGCCGGCGTCACTCGCGCCGACGGCGAAGCGTTTCCGCATCCGCAGGTGAAGGCGCGGCCATGGGTGCCGGTGCCGGGCGGACCGGCCTTCCTGATCGGGCAGAACTTCTACGCCGTGCACAGCTACAATCCGTCGATGAACTACACGCTGGCGCTTCTGCACCTCGGCGACCGCTGCGTCGGCGGCGAGGCTTTGGTGCAGAAATTTCCCGGCAGCGAGCGCGCGCCGACGCTCGCCGAGGTGCAGGAGATCCAGCGCCGGCTCACCGCGCTCGGTTACGACACCGGCGGCGCCGACGGCCGCATGGGCAGCGATACGATGGTCGCGGTGCGCAATTTCCAGCGCAAGCTCGGCATTGAGCCGGCCGACGGCTATGCCGGCGTCAAGCTGCTCCAGCGCTTGCGGCAGGGATCGTGATGATTCCTCCGCGTTTCGAGGGCGGAGGACAATCAGTCACACCTTGAACCAGTCACACCTTGAACCAGTCACACCTTGAACGTCTCGTAGGTCGCCGGGTGAAACAGCTCGTCCACAGTCACGCGCCGTGACGAGAGACCCTGCGCATGATGCTGAGCGAGGAAATAGTCGATGAGCTTGCGGTTCGGCGCGACGCCGTAGGACCAGAAATCCTCGCCCATGAATGCGCGCGCGTCCTTGAGCGTCTCCTCGACGAACGGCAGCGTAACGCTCGATGCGGCGGTGTCGGCGAGCCTTTGCACCGCCAATTGCTTCGCCTGCGTGAACGCCTTGAGCGCCGCGCCCGGCAGCCACGGATGGCGCTCGGCAAGCTCGCGGCGGATGCCGAGGACGTGCATGATCGGGAAAAATCCGGTGCGTTTGAAATAATGCTTGGCCGCCGCGACCGGATCGGCGAACAGCCAGCCGATGGTCCGGTGCCTCGGCTCCGCGAGCCGCGGCGGTCGCGGCGCGATGAAGCCGTCGATCTCGCCGGCCTCGAGCAGCGCTGAAATCGTCGTACCCGGCGGCGCCTCGTCAAGCCGCACGCCGTTCGGCAAATCGAGCGGGAGCTTTTCCGGCCGACCGGGTTCTTCGATGCCGCCGCGAATCCAATGGATGTCAGCGGGCGTGACGCCGTAATCATCGGCCAGGAAGGCGCGCACCCACACATTGGCGGTGACCTGATATTCCGGCACGCCGATTTTGCGGGCCTTGAGGTCGACGGGCGTTTTGACGCGGTCGGTGCGCACGTAGACAGCGTTGTGGCGGAAGCTGCGCGACAGGAACGCCGGCACGGCGACGTAGGGCGAGTCGCCCTGCGCGATCCTCATCGTGTGGCTCGACAGCGACAATTCGCAAATGTCGAATTCGGCCGAGCGGATGGCGCGGAAGAAAATCTCCTCGGGCACGAGCGTCATGAACACCGGATCGACGCCGTCGATGGCGACGGTGCCGTCGATCAGCGCGCGGGTGCGGTCATAGTCGCCGACAGCGACGGCGAGCTTCAGCCTGGCCATCGAATTTCCTCATGCCGCGCAGGCGATTTTGTACATAGCCGCGGATGCGGATTTGTGCCAAGAGCTGCCTCGTCCCGTCGTCAAATGAGGATGAAACGATGCGCCTGCCGATCTATCAGGTCGACGCCTTTACCGACAGCCTGTTCGGCGGCAATCCCGCAGCGATCTGCCCGCTCGAGGCCTGGCTGCCGGACGCGACCATGCAGGCGATCGCGGCGGAGAACAACCTCGCCGAGACCGCC
This sequence comes from Xanthobacteraceae bacterium, assembly GCA_030043335.1. GTDB lineage: Bacteria > Pseudomonadota > Alphaproteobacteria > Rhizobiales > Xanthobacteraceae > BOG-931. The sequence continues at coordinate 3,130 of JASHXX010000090.1, read as the reverse complement.
TTCTTCGTGCGCGAGGGCAGCGATTATGCGCTGCGCTGGTTCACGCCGACGGTCGAGGTCGATCTCTGCGGACACGCGACTCTGGCTTCCGGCCACATTGTCTTCAATTTTCTCGAGCCGGGGCGCGAAAGCGTAAGCTTTAGCACCACGAAAGCCGGAACGCTCACCGTGAGCAGACGCGCCGACAAGCTCGTTATGGATTTTCCGGCACGGCCCGCCGTTCCTTGCGAGGCGCCGCCGGGTCTCCTCGCCGCCTTGGGCGGCAAGCCGCGCGAAGTGCTGCGCGCCCGCGATCATCTCGTCGTTTATGGCAGCGCGGCGGAAGTCGCAGCGCTCGACCCCGATCTCGCCGCACTTGCCGAGGTTGATGGCTGGGCCGCGATCGCGACCGCGCCGGGCGATGACGAGATCGACTTCGTCTCGCGCTTCTTCGCGCCGGCGCAGGGCATTCCGGAAGATCCGGTCACCGGCTCCTCGCACTGCACGCTCGTGCCCTACTGGGCGAAGCGCCTCGGCAAGACCAAGCTCGAAGCCCGCCAGCTCTCCCGCCGCGGCGGCGCGCTCACCTGCGCTCTCAACGGCGATCGGGTGTCGATCGCCGGCCGCGCTGTCTTATATCTGGAAGGCCGGATTTCGGTTTAGCACAATGCAACCAAACTGGCGTAGATGTTGAGCATCGGCCGCGCCTTCTATAAAAAGCGTGCAAATCGTCGCGATAAGGCTGCACAAGGCCGATGCTAAAAATCGAGAGCGAAAAAGAAGAAGATGGCCGCTGGATTGCGGAGATACCCGCGTTACCCGGCGTATTGGCTTATGGGACCACAAAGGCCGACGCGAGCGCCAAGGCCCAAGCGCTAGCGCTGCGAGTCATTGCTGATCGTCTTGAGAATGGCGAACCGTTGCCTCGCGAAATCACGGATTTTTTTGAAGGAGCATAAGCCGGTGGCCGGCAGTCAAGGCGCAACGCGCGCTGGCCGCCCTTTTACGTCTAGGCTGGACAGTCAAACGGCAGACGGGGTCACATCGCGTTCTGCAGCGCGCCGGTTGGCCGGACTACGTCTTTGCATTTCACGATGGCGACGAAATCCGTCCGCGCATGCTGGCGCGGATCGCCAAGCATACCGGGCTCACTCCCGCAAATCTCTGAGCTTAGTCGTATCACCGCCCGGCGAACGGCTCCGCCGGCGCGATGTCGGTGAGGCGGAACTGCACGCGCTCCTCGCCCTGCCAGCGGTCGAGTGCGAAGGAACCGGCGGCATGAACCTGCCGGCCGCGGCTTTGCAGCAGCGCGGCGCCGAGTTTTTGCCCGGCGGCACGGAAGGCGATGCCGCTCACATAGAAGCCGTCGGGCGATTTGAGGCGCAGACGCATATGCGCCTGCCCCACTTCCTCGGCGTGAACGAGCGTGTGCGCCGGCAGCGCGATTACCGGCTCGGGATTGCCGGAACCGAACGGTCCGGCGCGCTCGATCATGGCGACGAGCCCGCTGTCGGCGCCGGCGGCGCTCACCGCGCCGTCGATCAGGAGCCCATTCATGCGCCGCGCGGCTTCGACGTCGGCGCCGAGCGTTGCCTCGAAGAAGGCGCGCAGCGGCGCGAGCCCGGCCTTGCGCAGCGTCACGCCCGCGGCCATGGCGTGGCCGCCGCCTTTCATCAGCAAGCCCTCGCTGACCGCGCGGCGGACCGCGCGGCCGATATCGACGCCGGCGATCGAGCGGCCGGAGCCGGTGCCGATGCCGCCCGGCTCGAGCGCGATCGCAAAAGCCGGACGGCCAAATTTCTCCTTAAGTCGCGCGGCAACGATGCCCACCACGCCGGGGTGCCAGCCTTCAGCCGCGGTAACGACAACGGCGCCCTTTTCCTCGATGCCAAGTGCCGCCGTCGCCTCGGCCTCGGCCTGGGCCAGGGTTTCGAGTTCGATCGCCTGGCGCTCGCGATTGAGCCGGTCAAGCTCGGCGGCGATCTTGGCCGCCGCGTCCGGATCGTCCTCGAGCAAGAGCCGCACGCCAAGATCAGCCCGGCCGATCCGTCCGCCGGCATTGATGCGCGGGCCCAATAGGAAGCCGAGATGCCAGGCCTCAGGCGGGCCCGAGAGCCGCGCCGCGTCCATCAGGCTCACATGTCCGGCGCGCGTGCGCCGGCGCAGCGCGATCAGACCCTTGGCGACGAAGGCGCGGTTGAGTCCGATGAGCGGCACTACGTCGGCGACGGTGCCGAGCGCGACGTCGTCGAGGAGCGAAAGCAGGTCGGGCTCCGGCCGCCCCGCGGACCAAAAGCCGCGCGTGCGCAGGGTGCGGTTCACCGCCACGACGGTCATGAACACGAGGCCGACGGCGGCGAGATGGCCGAGACCGGAGAGGTCGTCGCGTCGGTTCGGATCGACGATCGCGACCGCGGGCGGCAGCGCCTCGTCGGCCTGGTGGTGATCGATGACGACGACGTCGACCCCGAGCGCGCGCGCCTCGGCCAAAGGCTCGATGCTGGAAATGCCGCAATCGACCGTGACGAGGAGCGTGGCGCCGCGCGCGGCGAGCGCGCGCACCGCCTCGATGTTCGGGCCGTAGCCCTCGAACAGGCGGTCGGGAATGTGGATCAAAGGCTCGATGCCGGCCAGGCGCAGGAACCGCGCCAGCAGCGCCGCCGAGGTCGCGCCGTCGACATCGTAGTCGCCGAAAATGGCGATGGTCTCGCCGCGCACGATCGCGTCGGCCAAGCGCTCGGCCGCCTCGGGCATCGCGGTGAGCACGTTGGGGTCGGGCATCGAGCGCTTGACGGTCGGGTCGAGGAACGCCTCGACGGCGTCGACCTCGACATTGCGGCCGGAGAGAATGCGCGCCAGGAGCTCGGGCACGTCGTGCCGCTGCGCGATCGCGAGCGCCCGCGCGGCGCCGCGCTCATCGAGCCGGCTGCGCCACGCGCGTCCGGTCGCCGAATTTTCGACGCCGAGGAAGAGGCCGTTATTCACCGCAGGCTCGTGATTCGCCGCCATCGGGCGGCACGACACTAAAGTCGTTTCGCCGGCGCCAGAGTCAACGCTCCGTCATGGCGAGCTAGAACTTGTCCAGCTGCCGGTGCTCGGCCCTGATCCAGCGCACCGTGCCGGTGACCGAGCGCATGACCACGGTGTCGGT
>JASHXX010000089.1 GCA_030043335.1 Xanthobacteraceae bacterium | reverse complement strand
GTCCGACCCCTTGAGCGCGATGATCTGCGAATCGATCGTCGGGTCGGTGGTCTCATAGGACACCGCCTTGACGATCGCGCTTTGCGCCTGAGCGCCGAGGCCTCCCTGCAGTCCCTTGAGATAGTCCCGGCCGAGATCGTCGTTCTGGTAGAGCACGGCGATCTTGGCATTCTTGACGCTCTGCAGAATGTACTTGGCGTAGATGGCGCCTTCGGTCTCGTAGCTTGCGATCGTGCCCATCGTCTACGGATAGCGCGCCGGATCGTTGAATCGGCTGGCGCCGGTAATGGCAAAATGGGGCACGTGTTTTTCGTTGAGATAGTCTTGGATCGCCGCGTTTGGTGCCGTTCCGATCGTATCGAGGATGCCGAGTACTTGCTCTTCTTCGACCAGCCTGCGGGTCTGCTCCAACGTCTTCGGCGGACTGTAGCCGTCGACGCCGCCATGCTCGTTGATCATGCGGATATAGGCGGCCTGCGTCTTGGTGATCATCCCATAGGCCGATGCCGCGCTGCCCAATCTTGATCTCGGTGTCGGTGACGCCCGGGCCGTATTGCTTGTCAGCGGCGCTTGCGGCTGTGATCGCGAGCGCGCCGACGAAATGCCAACGAAGCAGTCCAATGCTTGAACATGACCCGCCTCCTTGTGCGGTGTGTGATGCGGCATTCCTCCTTTGGTCCAATATCGACGGCAGCGCAGCTCGCGCGGGCTGACGCATTCCCTGCCAGTCGAAATGTTTTTCCAGTGAGGCGGCGGACCGACCGCTCCGGCTGCGATCGTGCCCCGGTTCGCGGCCCGGCGCAAGCGTTGAGCAACAAAAAACGTGCGCCGTAGCGATGGGAAGATTTGAGTTTGCTTGGCGGCACGGCCTGAGTATTGTCGCCGCGCGATGGCCGTCGACGCTTTCATTTCTCTTACTCCAGCAAAGACAAAATCACCGCGGACATTGCGTGCGCGGCGCTGGAATCCGCCGGGGTTCGGTGCTGGATCGCGCCGCGCGATATCCGCGCCGGCACTGAATATGCCGAGGGCATCGTTGCGGCGATCGATTCCTGCCACATCATGGTGCTGATATTTTCATCGAATGCGAACGCGTCGCCGCAGATTCATCGCGAGATTGAGCGCGCCGTCAGCAAAGGTCTGACGATTATTCCGTTCCGCATCGAGGACATCGCCCCGACCAGGGCGATGGAATATTATCTCGGCGCCATTCATTGGCTCGACGCGCTTACCCCGCCGCTCGCCAAGCATCTTGGGCATCTGGTCGAGCAGGTTAAGGCCAACCTGCAGGTCGACGCCGCCGGCAGCGCAAAGCCGGCCGGGGTTTCTGCGAGCACAATTCCAAACAGCGCTCCACCCGGCGACCGCGGCGCCTCGACCCGCGCGCCGGTTCGGTCCGTTTTCGGCAGCGCCGCTCAAGTCGCGCTCATCGCCGCAGTCGCGATCCTGGGCACCGCGGTATTTTTTCTCTGGCGGTCGCCACCGTTATCCCCGCCCGTTCCTGACCATCCGCCGCAAACCGGACCCGTTGCCTCTCCTGCGACCGTTCCCGAGCGGGCGCCACAACCGCCGTCGAGTCCGCCGCCGACAATGGTGATCACCAAGAGCGGTCCATTCGGAGGCAATGGCGGCGCCGCCTTCGACGACGCGGATTGGAACGACAATCGCGTCCAGATCTCGGCGCTCAGCGTCATCGTGAACCTCAACCCCGGCGATAACGCCCAGCGCATCATCGGCGGATTGTAAACGCAGTGGGCTGAGAAAATCGGGCCCGTGCACGGCAACAAGGGACCTCTCGCTCAACCTGCGACCGTGGTCAAATTTGATCGGGACGAGAAAATCGGCCGGGTCGATGTGAATTCGAGGTCGTTTCACTATCCGGCCGACCCGCCGCCACAATGGATCGCCGGCCTCCAAATATGGACCGACACCAGGGTCTATACGTTCGGGGACATGGCGTCCGGACCTACCGATCAATGCGTCTTGGCCTACGGCGAGGTTCTCCTCGGCTTCTTCGGACGCTCCGGGAGTTACATCGACCAGATCGGCTGCATCATCGGCAAGGCAAAGTGACCGCCACAGTGTCGACCATTTGTTGATCGACTGCCGTGCGCGGCCGGCGTCACAGGCCCAGATAAAACTGTTTGATCAGCTCATTGTTGTTGAGCGCCTCGGCCGATCGGCCTTCGAAGGCGATCTTGCCGTGCACGATGACGTAGCCGCGGTCGGCGATGCGGACGGCTTGAGTGAAATTCTGCTCCGCCATCAGCACCGTGAGCTGGTAGCGCGACTTGAGCTCGGCGATCGCGTCGATGGTGCGTGCGACCAGGATCGGGGCGAGGCCGACCGAAGGCTCGTCGACGAGCAGGATCTTCGGCGCCAGCATCAGCGCGCGGCCGAGCGCCAGCATCTGCTGCTCGCCGCCCGACAGGCTGGCGGCCGGCTGGGCGCGGCGCTCGGCGAGGTGCGGGAAGGTGGCAAAGCAAACCTCGAGGTTGCGGGCAAGCTCGGCCCGCGCGGTGCGGCGGAAGGCGCCGAGCAGCAGGTTCTCCGCGACGGTGAGCTTCGGAAACAGGTGGCGGCCTTCCGGCACCAGCGCGATGCCGAGATCGACGATCGCCTCGGTCGGGCGGCCGACGAGGTCGTGGCGCACGCCGTCGATCTCGGCGGTGATCGATCCCGAGGCCGGCGGCACGATGCCCATGATGCACTTCATCAGCGTCGATTTGCCGTTGCCGTTGGTGCCGAGAAGGGCGACGGTCTCGCCGCCTTTGACCGTGAGCGAGACGTCATCGATCACGCGCACCGCGCCATAGGCGGCGTGGATCCCGGTCACGGTGAGGCTACTGGCCAAGATACGCTTTCTCCACTTCCGGATCGCGCATGACCTCGTCGGGCGCGCCGTCGGCGATCTTGCGGCCGGAGACGAGCACCACGAGCCGCTGCGAGGAGCTCATCACCGCGCGCATGATGTGCTCGATGAGGATGATGGTGACGCCCTCGGCGTTGAGGCGCTTGAGCAGCGTCAGAATGTCCTCGACCTCCGAATGCGTCAGGCCGGCCATCGATTCGTCGGCCATCAGCAGCTTCGGCTCGGCCGCCATGGCGCGGGCGAGTTCGAGCTTGCGCATCTCGACCTGGGTGAGTGCGCGCGGGAGAAGCCGCGCCTTGGCCTCGAGGCCGACCTCGCGCAGCAGCGCGAGGCAGCGCGCCTCGACCTCGAACGCGGCGGAGCGACGGCCGCGCGCCGCCACGGTGTAGAGAAGCGGAATGCGCAGATTGTCGAGGAGCGTGAGGCTTGCGAACGGCCGCGGCAGCTGAAAGGTGCGGGCGAGGCCGAGCCGGATGCGCTGATGCGCGGACGCGCCGCCGAGCCGACGGCCGTCAAAGCGCACGGCGCCGGCCTCATGGCGCAGCGTGCCGCAGATGCAGTTGACCAGCGTCGACTTGCCGGAGCCGTTCGGTCCGATCAGTCCGACGCGCTCGCCCTGCCGCACCGACAGCGAAATATTGTCGAGCGCGACGAAGCCGCCGAACCGCTTGCCGAGATTTTCGATGGCGAGGAGCTCGTTCATGACGATCCGGGCGCGTCGGCGCCGAGCCGGCGGCCGACGAGGCCCGCCGGCTTGCGCTGGATATACTCGCGCACCAGGCCAACAATGCCGTTTGGCGCCACGATGACGAAACCGACGAGGAGGAAGCCGACAATCAGCAGATTGACCGCCGACGAGATCGTCACCGTCGCGATCTGCTGCAGCGAGCCGAGGAGAACGGCGCCGATCAGCGGCCCGACCCAGGTGGTGGTGCCGCCGATGAGCGGCATGGCGATCGCGTTGACCGCATAGTCGAGCGCGAAGGTCGAGGACGGCTGCAGATAGCCGATGTAGTAGGGAAACGGCGCGCCGGCCATGCCCATCAGCGCGCCGGAGATCGTGGTCGCGATCAGCTTCAACCGCAGGGTCG
>JASHXX010000011.1 GCA_030043335.1 Xanthobacteraceae bacterium | reverse complement strand
TCGGCCGCGAGACCGACTATGGCCGCTCGCCGGAAACGCACAACGCCATCCGGGTGCTGGCGACGCAGGCCTATCTCGGCAAGCGCAAGGAGAAATTCATCACCGAGCTTCTGCTCGCGCTCAAAATGCTGGAGCAAGGCGACGTCAAGCTTGCCGACATGAAGAGCTCCTGGGCCGGCGCCATGGGGCTGACGCAGCTCCTTCCCTCCGATTATTTCAACTACGCGGTCGATCCGGAGGGCAACCGCCATCCCGACATCTGGAATTCAGTGCCGGACGCGCTCGCAGCAGCGGCGCGGCAACTCGTCGCCAAGGGCTGGCGGCGCGGTGTGCGCTGGGCCTACGAGGTGCACCCACCGGGGAATGTCGACTGCACGCTCGGCATCCCCGACAACAAGCTCGCGCTCAGCGAATGGCTCAAGCGCGGATTTGTGCCGGCCTATGGCCGCAAATTTTCCGGCGCCGAACGTGGAGAGGACGCGTCGCTGCTGCAGCCCGCCGGACTCTACGGCCCGTCGTTCCTCGCCACCGCCAATTATTTCGCCATCAAGGAATATAATTTCTCCGATCTCTACGTGCTGTTCGTCGGCCACCTCAGCGACCGCATGCTCGATCCGCGGCCGTTCGAGACGCCGTGGGCCAAGGTGGCGCAGCTCCCGACGCGCGACCTCGACCGCATGCAGCGGATCCTGACCGAGCGCGGCTACTATCACGACGCGATCGACGGCAAGGCGGGGATGAAGACCCGCGCCGCGCTGGGCGACTATCAGAAGCGCAGCGGGCTCACCGTCGACTGCTGGCCGAGCGCGGCGGTGCTCGCCCACATGGAAGGAACGAGCCGCTAGAGCTCGATCGCTTCCTATTGAAGCGATCATCGCTCTAGCTCTTTGGCGGAGCATGATCTTTTCGGAAAACCGGTTCCCACCCCCGGATCACCTCCGGGGGCAGGCTTTTTCCGGATCATGCCTTAATCCTCACCGGGGACGGCGAGCCGCCCCCGCTCGCCCGCCTCGCCGGCGTAGCCGAGCGGCCGCGGCTTTTGCTGCGGAGCAACGCTGCCGGTCGCGATCGCCTCGCCGTCATGCTGGGCGGTGTAGCGCCCCCCCGCGCGCGCGGCAACGACGTCCCCTGGCACGGCCGCGGGCTCGCAGAGGTGACGGCCGCTCGCGTGCCGCATCAGATCGACGTGGATGTGATTATAGTGGTAAGCGTTGGCGCCGGGCGCGAGTACGGTCGAGAACTGCGCGCATGCCGCGGCCTGCACATCGTGCAGAAAGCCCTGCTCTTCGGGCATTCCGTGCCAGCCATATTGCACGCTGACCCTGCGGCCGTCAGCGAGCGAGAACTCGGCGATGTCGAGCGCATTGCCGAAGGCGTGCTCGGAAATCTGCGCATAGGGGTTGCCGTTCATGCCGCGGCAGGAATAGGCGGAAATTTGTTTGATCTCGACGACCGGCTCGCCGAACCAGCGCGTGGCGGCGGGCTGCACCGCGGTGTCGATCCACTGATCGAGTGCAGACACGATCGGACACGCAAGCGTCGCCGGCGGCCGCACGCCGATCGGCCCGATCGCTGCGGTCGCAAACGGCGCCCGCGGCCGACCGAGCGGCACCTGAGTCCCGCCCGGCGCCGAAGACGGTGGTGAGGATGAAAGCGGGCCTTCGTCATAGGGCCGCGGCGAGCCGGGCGCGAAATTCCCGTCGCCCGGTTCCGGCGCTGGAACGCCGGCGGGAGTGAGGGGGAGCGGCCGGCCGATTTGCGGCGGAGGCGATGCACCCGGCGGCGGCAACGGTGCTGCGCTGATCGACGGCGACGGCGACGGCGCAGCGCCCGGCTGCGCCAGCGGCCAGCGCCGCGGCATGCCCGCATCCGGAATCGTGCCCGGCGGGCGCAGCGGCTCCTCGTCATAGCCGAGCGGCGCGCTGGTGCCGAGCGCCGACACCCGCAGCGGATAATCCATGCCGCACATGCCGGGACCATCGATCGCGGCGATGCGCACGCGTTCCGGCGTCTCCTTGACGGCGCCGGAATTGAGACACGCAATCTCGGCATCGCGCCGCCAGGTTTCGCGTTCGCCGATCCAATAATGGCTGCAACCGGCAAGCGCGATCAGCGCGGCAAGGATGACGAAGCCGAAGATCGACCAACGCACGCCACGCGACATGCGCGGGACAATGCGAGCATTTCCGTTAAGGACTGCTCAATGATATCGCCTTCGCGCCGAAGGGAGGTGTTAACCATGACAGCGATCAGAAAACAGGCATCAAGCATCAGGCCTTCGGGGATCAGGCATCAGGCGTCGGGGATCGAAACGTGAGGCGTTACGTTTCGTTCCTTCTCGATACCTGATACCTGTTTCCTGATACCTGACGCCTGACACCTGCCGGGAGGGGGAAATGCCCATTGTCGCCGCTATCGCGGGCAATTGATGCTGTCCGCACTCGATCTTGTCCGCCGCGTCGAAGCCGGTGAACTGACGCCGCGCGCGGTCGTCGACATCTGCGCCGAGGCGATTGCCGCCTGCGAGCCGCAGATCGGCGCGTTCGCCACGCTTGGGCTCGATGCGGCGCGGCGCGCGGCCGAGGATCCTCGCCTCACCGCGACGCCGCTGCGCGGCCTGCCGGTCGGCATCAAGGACATCTTCGACACTGCCGACCTGCCGACGCAGTACGGGTCGCGGCTCTATGCAGGACACCGGCCGCGCGCCGATGCCGCCGCGGTTGCGATGGTGCGCCGCGTCGGCGGGCTCATTCTCGGCAAGACCGTGACCACCGAATTCGCCGCGCTCACGCCCGCCGGTACGCGCAATCCGCGGGATCCGGCGCACACGCCCGGTGGCTCGTCGTCAGGCTCGGCCGCCGCGGTCGCCGCGGCGATGCTGCCGATCGCGTTCGGCAGCCAGACCGGAGGCTCAGTGATCCGGTCGGCGGCATTCTGCGGCATCGCCGGCTTCAAGCCGTCCTATCAGCTGATCCCGACCGTCGGGATGAAAGCCTTCTCCTGGCATCTCGATACGGTCGGGCTGTTCGCAGCCGGCGTAGCCGACATTGCCTTCGCCGCAGCGGCGATCACCGATCGCGATCTGCGCGTCGATCGCGGCGCGCCCGCGGCGCCGCGCCTCGCGTTCGTGCGTACCCATTTGTGGCCGCAGGCGAGCACGGCGATGCAAGCGGCGGTCGAAGCCGCAGCGCGCGCCGCTGAAAAGGCCGGCGCCGCTGTGAGCGAGCTGACATTGCCGCCGATCCTGGAAGAAGCCTATCGCCTGCACCGCACGATCCAGGACTACGAAGCGTTCCGGGCGCTCGCCTACGAATACGATCATCACCGCGACGCGCTCGGCCCAAGCCTGCGCGAACAGCTCGATCGCGCTGCGGCGATTTCCGCCGCGGAGTACGACGCCGCGCGCAGCGTCGCCAAGCGGGCGCGTGCCGCGCTCGGCGACTGGATGAGCGGCCATGACGCGATCCTGACGCCGTCGGCGCCGGGCGCAGCGCCGCACGGGCTCGCTTCGACCGGCGATCCGGCGTTCAACCGGCTGTGGACGCTGATGGGAACCCCGTGTGTCAACGTTCCGGTATTGAGCGAGAGCGAGTTGCCGTTCGGGCTGCAAATCGTCGGCCGCTTCGGCCGCGACCGCACCGCACTGGAGGCGGCATTGTTTCTCGAGACGGCGATCAAGCCGAAGTGAGGTGCGCCGGACAGCATTGCGCGATTTGCATGGGGGAAAATTCCGGCTGCATGAAACCTTTCCCGCACGACAAATTCGTTTTCAAAATCAATCGTGTTGGAACGAGTTTGTGTCGTGCAGCAAATTCCCGCCGCGCACGCACCGCGTTCTGTTAGTGTTGGCGCAGCACAACTTCGATGGAGGTGCGACGGGTGGACCCCACGATGAAGGTCAATGTTCTGGCGGTGTGCGCCGCGCTGGTATTTGTCGGCGCCATTGTGCTGGGGGCCTTTTGAGCTGTGTAATCCGACGCCAGAAACCATCAGGGGCCGCCGCATCCAACCGGCGGCCGGGATTAAGAAACACCGGAGCGGTCACCGCTCCGGTGTTTTGCTTGTGCGCTTGGCGGATAATCGCCTCTGACTGAAACGATGATCCGCAAGACCGACCGGAGCTGGCTGCTGGGCGGAACTAACTCAGTACTGCGCTACTCCGCGGCGCTGCGCACCGCGGCGAGCGGATCGTAGTTGAGGATCGGCCCGAGCCACTTTTCGGCTTGCGCGATGGTCCAGTCTTTTCGCTTGGCGTAATCCTCGACCTGATCGCGCTCGATCCGGCCGACGCCGAAATAATGGCTCTCCGGATGGCTGAAATAGAGGCCGCACACCGAGGCGCCGGGCCACATCGCGAAGCTCTCGGTGAGCTTGACGCCGATCTCGCGCTCGCCATCGAGGAGCCTGAACAGCGTCGCCTTCTCTGAGTGGTCGGGTTGCGCCGGATAGCCCGGCGCCGGACGGATGCCGCGATATTTTTCGGCGATCAGCTCGCTGTTGGCGAGCGTCTCCTCGGGCGCATAGGCCCAGAATTCCTTGCGCACGCGCCGGTGCACATGCTCAGCGAGCGCTTCGGCGAGACGGTCGGCGAGCGCCTTGGCCATGATCGCCGAATAATCGTCATTGGCGTGCTTGAAGCGCTCGA